>JAJYLK010000012.1 GCA_021787775.1 Actinomycetes bacterium
CTGCAGGAGATGCAGGCGCGCGGGACGACGACTGTCTCGTCACGCCAGCTGGCGGAAGAGGTGGGCACCAACCCGGCGCAGATCCGCAAGGATCTGTCCTATTTCGGCGAATTCGGCATACGCGGCGTCGGATACGAGGTCGACCATCTCATCGACGAGCTGAAGAAGTGCCTGGGGCTGGACCGCAGCTGGAACGCGATCATCATCGGTTCCGGAAAGCTGGGCACGGCGCTGGCGCGCTACCGGGGCTTCGAGAAGCAGGGCTTCAACCTGCTGGCGATGTTCGACGCCTCCAAAAGCGTCATCGGCAAGAACCGCGGCGTCGGCCCGGTGCTGTCGACGGACCAGCTGGAGCAGTTCATCGGGGAGCACGGCATCGACATCGCTATCGTCACGACCCCGGCGGGCGTGGCGCAGAACGTCATCGACCGCGTAGTCGCCGCCGGCGTCCCTTCGGTGCTCAACTTCGCGCCGATCCGCGCGCATGTGGACAAGCCGGCGATCCTGCGGCAGGTCGATCTTTCCACCGAGCTGATGATACTCTCGTTCTATCTGAATTCTTAAGCGAGTTCCATTTCCGGGCCAGGCCGCAGGAAACAACCGGGCCCGGACAGGAGGCGCCCTTTCGGTGATACCCCGGACTCAACAGACCCTTGATGAGCTCTCTCGCCACGTCGCGGCGGACAGCGAACTGCTGGCCGTCAAGGTCGGGCCGCCCTCCGGCTGGACCGGACGGGGCATCGCCGACCTGTTTGCCGAGGCGTGCGGCAGCGCGTCCATCAGCGATGATTACCGCTTCGGGCTTGAGTACATCTTTGAAGGCTTCCTGCTGCACTACAGGCCCCCCGGGCGGCTGCTGGCGCCGGATACACCCGAGTTCAATCTGCTGGCCGGCGACTACATGTATGCCAAGGGGCTGACGCACATGGCGGCGCTCAAGGACGCCCAGTGCATCCGGATGCTCGCCGACCTGATCAGCCTCTGCGCCCATATCGATTCCGTTGCCGGCCTGGCTGGCGCCGCCGGAACTGCCGGCATCAGCCGCGAAACCACCCGCGCCTGGCTGCTGACGACGCTTTGCCTTGCCAGACGGGCGGTTTTCAAAGACGAAGATTTTGTTGAGTACCGGCGGCAGATGGATCGGTACCGGGATGATATATTTCAGAATTATGGCGGCCGGGACGCAGACGATGTGGAGCCGGTGGGAGATTCTTTCAGCTACTGGCTGAAGTCCGGTTTCCCGCAGGTCGATCTTTCCGGCTGGTTTGATGAACTGGAAACTCTGTGCCAGCGCAATGCGTGTCCCGGCGCAACGGGCGCATAACCGGCGATATTTGATATGGTGAACACCGGAGCCGCGGCCGGATTCTTTTCAAACCGCTACCACTGATGCTGGAGATGGTGACGAGTTGGCAATCGACGACTTAAGACAATTCATCAAGCTGCTGAAGCGTGAAGGCGAGTTGATCGAGATCGAAGCCGAGGTCGATCCGGAGTTGGAGATCTCCGAGATCACCGACCGCGTCAGCAAGGCGCACGGGCCGGCGCTGCTGTTCAGGAACGTGAAGGGCTCGCGCATGCCCGTGCTGATCAACCAGTTCGGCAGCATGAAACGGATGAGCATGGCGCTGGGCGGCGACGGCCTGGACGAGGTCGCCGGCCGCCTCGGCCGGGTGCTGGAGATGGAGGCGCCGCAGGGCCTGATGGAAAAGCTGCGCGCCCTCGGAAGGCTGAAAGACCTCGCCGGCGCGGCGCCGAAGATCGTCAGGACCGGCGCCTGCCAGGAGGTGGTGATGGAGAAGCCCGACCTGGACGCCCTTCCCATCCTCAAGACCTGGCCTGGCGACGGCGGCCCTTTCATCACCCTGCCGGTGATCTTCACCAAGGACCGCGAGGGGCGGCGCAACGCCGGCATGTACCGGCTGCAGAAATTCGACGCCGCCACGACCGGTATGCACTGGCATGTGCACAAGGACGGCGCCGCCAATTTCCGCGATGCCGGCGGCCGGATGCAGGTGGCGGTCGCCATCGGCACGGACCCCGCAACGACATACGCGGCCACGGCGCCGTTGCCGAAGGGCGTGGACGAAATGTTCCTGGCCGGGTTTCTCAAGGGCGGCCCGGTGGAGATGGTGCGCTGCCGGACGGTCGACCTGGAGGTGCCGGCGACGGCGGAGATCATCCTCGAAGGATATGTCGAGCAGGGTGAGCTGAGGCGCGAGGGGCCGTTCGGCGACCACACGGGATATTACTCGCTGGCGGGGGATTATCCCGTTTTCCACCTGAGCTGCATCACGCACCGGCGGGATTCGATCTATGCCACCACCATCGTCGGGCAACCGCCGATGGAGGACTGCTACCTGGGCAAGGCCACCGAGCGACTGTTCCTGCCGCTGCTGAAGATGACGCTGCCGGAGCTGGTGGACATGAACCTGCCGCTGGAAGGCGTCTTCCACAACTGTGCCATCATCTCAATCAAGAAGAGTTACCCGATGCACGCGCGCAAGATGATGAGCGCCGTCTGGGGCCTGGGGATGCTGTCGCTGACGAAGTTCGTGGTGGTCGTCGACGAGCATGTCGACGTGCACAATGAAAGCGAAGTTGCCTGGCGCGTGTTCAACAACGTGGATCCGGGGCGGGACATCCTCATCACCGAAGGACCGCTGGATGTCCTGGACCACTCCAGCCCCACCGCCAGCTACGGCGCCAAGATGGGGATCGACGCCACCAAGAAATGGCCCGAGGAAGGTCATCCGCGCGAGTGGCCCGACGATATCGCCATGAGCGCGGAGGTCAGGGAGCTGGTGGACCGCCGCTGGCGGGAATACGGCATCGAATTGTAACAGCCCGGGAAGACCTTGCTGATCTGAATGTCATACGGTAATGAAACCACTTCGATCGTCCGTCTGCCGGCGCTGTTCGCCAGGTTCGTCAAGCTCGAGCACAGTGTCTTTGCGCTGCCGTTCGCCTATGCCGGCGCCTTCCTGGCGAGGAACGCCATCCCGCCGGCCGCGACGCTGGCATGGATCACCCTGGCGATGGTTGCGGCGCGCAGCCTTGCCATGGCGCTGAACCGCATCATCGACCGGGAGATCGATGCCCGCAACCCCCGCACCGCCAGCCGCGAACTGCCCGCCGGCAGACTGTCCGCGGGGCAGGCGTACCTGTTCTGCGGAATCTCGCTGGCGGCGCTGGCGGTGGCGCTGGCCAACCTGCCGCGGCTGACCTGGTATCTGTCACCGATTGTGGTGGCGGCGTTCGTCATCTATCCGTACACGAAGCGGTTCACGTCCCTGTGCCACGTCTTTCTGGGCGCGACGATCGGCCTGGCTCCGGTGGGCGCCTGGGTTGCTATCACGGGACAGCTGTCATGGCAACCGTTCCTGCTGATGGGCGTGGTCACTTTCTGGATCGGCGGCTTCGACATCGCCTATGCCTGCCTTGACCTGGATTTCGACCGGCGCGAGGGCGTCCATTCACTGCCGGTCTTGCTGGGAGTGGGCCGCTCGCTGCTGGTCATGCGCGTTTTTCACGTGCTGGCGGTGGCGCTGCTGGCGGCCGAAGGCCTGGTCCGGCAGCGAGGAGCAGTCTATTTCGCCGGCGTGCTGGTGGTGGCGGTGCTGCTCGCTTTCGAGAATTCCCTCGTCTCCGCCCGGAATCTGTCACGCATCGGCATTTTCATGAACCTGAACGGCTTCATCGGCATCATCTACGTCTTCTTCCTGACGATGGATCTGCTGGTGAAATAGGACGGCAGAGATCTTCTGGAACTGAGGTGCCGCTGCTTTTGTCCAAGGTTATTTCCCGGATTATTTCACCGGGTTTTCCCATGCCGCCGGGGGTTCTTCCGGATTCTTTCCCGAAGCTCCGGCCGTCACCGCAACCGCCACGACGAACCAGCCGGCCAGCGCCGTCGAATACCATTCCCAGTCGAACATGTTGTACGCGATGAAGACCAGGGATGCGAGGGCGAACGCGAGGCAGAGCGGCTCCGCACCCGCCAGCAACCGGCGCAGGGCCAGCGCCGCGGCCCAGATCAGAAACGCTATCATCAGCGCCGCACCGATCACACCCGTATCCACCGCTGTCTGCAGCACGAGGTTGTGGGCGAACCTGGTATACGAGGCGATGGCGTAGCGCTGAAACGTGATTGCAAACGTTCCCAGGCCTGACCCGGTCAGCGGCCGCACGCGAAAGGCGTCGACCGCGCCGGCAAATGTATCCAGCCGGTGCGGCAGCAGGCTGGAGGGGCTGAGGCCCGCTCCAAACCTCTCCCAGGCGATGTGCCGGAGGCTGCCATCCGCAAACACCACCAGTGCCGCAGGGAGCACGAATGCAAACGCTCCCGCGACGGCGCGCAAGTCACGGCGGCGGCCATGTGCCGCTGAACTTCGGGGATCCCGGCGAGGCTCAGTCCGGGGACGTTCGAAAAACGACTGGGCCATCCAGGCGGCCACCAGGATCGCCGCCACCGCCCCCAGGCCGATCGGCGCCAGACCGGCTTCCTCGCTCAGCGCCGCCGCCACCGCAACGGCCAGGCCGGCCCCTGCAGCCAGTCCGGTAGCCCGAGCAGCGGCGCGACGACGTCCCGCAACCACCAGATAAACGACCATGAGCAGCAGGGCAAAATAGCCGAACCGCGCAAAAGTCAGCAGGACGGCGGCGATCTCCAGGGTGATGCCCAGGGCAAGCAGCGACCGGTCGCTCGGCGCCGCCTGCCGGTGGAGGGCGGCCGTGACAGGCAGGGACATCAGGGCGAAGCAGCTGAGGGCATTGGAATACTGAAGGGTGGAGCCGGCCCTGAGCAACCCGTCGACCTCGCCGCTGTAAGGTGCGATGCGCAGGATGTATGTGACTATCCCCCAGGCGGCCACAAAAGCACCGCAGTAAGCCAGCCAGCCGGCCAGCTTCCCGAGCATTCCCGGGCGGCGCAACTGGCTTGCGGCTACCAGGAATGCCGCCAGCAGGCCTGCCAGCGCCAGCGACTCGCGCAAGGTGTCGCTCGCCGACACGCTCCAGGCAATGCTAACGCCGCCCAAGCCTGTGAGCGCCGCCAGGATCCAGAAGGGAGCCGGCAGCACGAGGTTCTTGCGCCCTGGCAGCGCGAGAGTTTTGCGCCCTGGCAGCGCCGCCAGCTCTGCTGCCGCAGCAGCGATGAACAGCATTGAGAGCAACACTTTTGCGGCGGGGAAGTAGCCGCCATTGAGGAGCAGGCCGGTGAGCAGCGCCGCCAGCAGAAGATACAGGCCGGCCGCATCCAGAATGCTGCGCCGGAGCTGGTTATTGTCAATATTCATGATAAATGTCAAAACCCTTCATGGCCTGATCCTGCCGTAAGCCTGATCGCATCTTGTCTCAATTTTGCTGCATCCACAAGCAGCTTTCAACTTGATGCCGGCAGGATTAGACTTGTGCCGATGAGGGCAACCATGCAAAAAGTAACGAAGGCATGCGGAGGAATTCTTCCGGAAAATGTCGCAGCGCCGTAAAAAACCGAAGCCGGCCAGGCCGGCAAAGCCGCGCAACCCGTTCGCCGGACGGCCGCGCTCCGGCGCCGGCTTCCATGAGGAGGCCAAGTACGGCAAGAAAGAACGCCGGCGCGGGCAGGAAGAAATTGAAACCGGCGACGAGGAAGGCCGCGGAGCAGACAGTGGACAGCGGGATCAGTCCGTCAGGGACGGCGGCAAGGAAACCGGCGAAAGCAGCGGCGATGATCCGGGCGTCAGGGACGGCGGCTGCTGACCACCGGGTAGTCGCCTTTCTGCAGATCCTTCAGATAAAGATAAGTGGTGGGCGTCCGCTTCCAGCCGACCATGCCATACGCCAGCACCGCGGCGTCGTGACCGAGCAGCCGCAAGACCTGCGCCAGCTGCGCGGCCATGTTGCCCGAATAACAGATGGTGATGATCTTCCTGCCGTTTGGCAGCTGCTCCAGGTTCTCCGGCAGCAGCGCGGCGTCGAAGTCCATCCGCACCGCGCCATCGATATGTCCCACGCCCTCGAAATCTTCTTCGCGTCTCAGGTCCAGCAGAAAGAGCTGCTCGCTCGCATCCGAATCCAGCAGCGCCCTGTGCAGCTGCTCCGGACCGATGACGCCGGCAACGTCCGCCACCGGCGCAAATCCAGCCTCATCGGCGCCAGCCAGACCCGCCGCAGTTACACGCGCTCCGGCCGTCCGCGCCAGCTGCATCTGTTCCCGCAGCCTCGCCAGGACGGCTTCACGCTCATCGGCCGCAGGCTGGTCGAATGCGCCCGCCGCCTCCAGGGCCGCGCAGGGCAACGGCGGAGCCTGGATCACCGGAAAAGCCGCCGCCTCGATCACCGCCAGCGCTTCCTCCCGGCCGGGACCCGGCGCCCAGCCGTTCATGCCGGTCCTCAGCATCGCCGCGTCGTAACCCAGTAGCCGCAGGCTGGACACTGCCTGCGCCGACAGGCTGCCGGCCTGGCAGACGACGATGATCTTCCTTTCTTTGGGGAACATGTCCAGACCCTCCGCGAGCGCCAGCTCGCTGAACTCGACATGGACGGCGCCTTCGATATGCCCGGCATCGTACTCCTCGCGCGCGCGGACATCCAGCACGAACAGTTCATCCCGCCGCGACGCCATGAGCGCCGCCAGATCCATTCCCCAGATGCCGTTGGCGATGAAATCGCCATCTCCGGGAACCGAGGCCAGCACCCGCCGCGCCCGGCCCAGCAGCGCCTCGAATCCGGCCGGGCGGGTTGCGACGCCGGCAAGCCGCGCTCCGGGATCCTGTGACCCGGCAAGATTCTCAAACGGTGTCAGCTCAGTTGACATAAAGCTCCGTTCAGGTATCAAAAAGCGGCCCGGCAGGCGGCCGCCCAAAACATTTCTCCTGATGACGATATCCGCGATAGCGCGGGCCACGCAGCCGTTTTCGGCTGCCCGCCCGACGGCCCCTGACCCCGCCGGTGCGCTTTTTGCTTAGGACGCGGCTCCGGCGCCGTGGATTCAACAAACCCCGGCGGCGTCCATTTCTCAAATATAAGAGCGGGAGCAGGCTTTTTCAACCCGCTCCCGCCCGGAAGCACTCTGGCTGTCGTGCCTGATTACTGGGTTGTGACCTGCTTGTTGGCGGCCTGTATGTACTTCAGATAGTCGGCCTTACCGGTGCCATCCCAGCTCATCATGCGGTACTTGAGGCCTACGGCGTCGAAGTCGAGCATCCGCAGCACCGTGACCACCCGATCGGCGGTATTGCCCGAATAGCAGACGACCACGATCTTCTGGTTTTTCGGCAGCTGCTGCAGGTTCCCGGGAACAGCAACCGCGTTCAGGTCGATGTTGATGGCGCCGGCGATGTGGCCCTTGTCGAAGTCGGCCTTCTGACGCACGTCGAGCACGAAAACGGTATCCTTCTTCGTCGCGTCGTTCAGCAGCGCGCTCAGGCCCGCGGCGCTGACGATGTTGTTGGCGAAGTCGCCGGTGCTGGCGATGGAAGCCAGCACATTCTGGGCGCGATCGCCGATGACGTTACTGACCGGCGCTGTCGTCGAAGTCGTGGCTGCCTGCGTAGAAGTGCTACTGCTGCCGCAGCCCGAAAGCGCCACGGCGGCCGGCAGCATCACCGCGGCGACTACCATTGTTATCAGGGAATACTTCAGAATTCTCGACATAAGCCTCTCCTCTTGATGCGGGGTTGTTACTGCGCGTGCAGTCGAGAATGGTTCCCCCCCCCACACCTAGCGGCAAAAAGATTATCCCACCAAAGTAAAGTGTCAAGGAAGGCGCGCGTCAGCGGCGGCGCATCATTCGGCTACCGGTGGCCGCGGGCGGCGGTGGAAGCGCTCGCGCCTGGCTTCGCCGCCTCCCGGTTGCCTGTTGGTGATGGTCACCGTCTCGGAGTCGATTTCGATCAGATTGTAGGAAGGCTGCACGTAGCCGCGCGTGCGCCAGGTGCTGGCAGTGCCGCTGCTGACGATCAGCGAATTGCCGACGGGCCAGTTGTAGGGGACGTGGCGGTGGCCGTGCAGGACCAGATCGCAATTCGTGTCCTTCAGCTGCTGAAGCACGTCGCCCGAATCCCACACGACGTTGCGCTCGCGGCCGGTGTTGGGGATGCTCACCAGGTGATGGTGCAGCACGAATATCTTGTAGGGCTCCTCCTCGGCAAACTCCTGCTGGATCGTCTTGTAGTTGCGCCGGCCGATCTCGCCGTCGTTCATGTCCGGCTTGGTGGAATCAAGCGCCAGGATCCGGATGTGTTCCTGGATCTCCTCGCCATCGTCGGGGCGCATGACGCTGAAATCCAGCTGGCGCCTCGTGTGCCGCTCGCCGAAAAGCTCCTCGAAGTGGAGGTAGCCGACGTTGCGGGTGTCGTGGTTGCCGGCGATGACGATCTTCTCGCCGCATTGGAGCAGGTCGAAATAGCGCTTCGCCTCCTCGAACTGCTCGCGATAGCCGTCAGAGGTAAGGTCGCCGGCAAGAACCACCAGGTCGGGCGCGGCGCCGTTGATACCGGCAATGGTCTCCTCCATCAACGAGGCGTCGAAGCGCGGATCGCCGCAGTGGATGTCGGAGAACTGGGCGATGGTATAGTGTTCGCGCGCTTCAGCCAAGGAGCACCTCCGGAGTCAATATTGGGGTTAGTCTACCCCGAACGGCGCCGCGGGAAAACAGGGCGGGGACGTTCCTTCCCTAACTTTCCTAACTTTCCTAACTTGACGTCCGGGGACGTCAAAGAAAATTCCCTTCCAGACGATCCCAAACCGTTCTAAATTCCTGAAAATTTCTTCAGCCGGGAAATGCTGCGAAGAATTAGGAAAGTTAGGAAAGGAACGTCCCTGTGAAGCGGCGCAGCCTCAGCGAGTTGCTGACCACTGTCACCGAAGAAAGTCCCATGGCGCCGGCGGCGAAGATCGGATTCAGCAGGATGCCGAAGAACGGATAGAGGATGCCGGCCGCGACCGGGATCAGCGCCGTGTTGTAGAAGAAAGCCCAGAACAGGTTCTGCCTGATGACCTGGATCGTGCGGCGGCTGAGCGCGATTGCGGTGACCACGCCTCTCAGGTCGCCCGAGATCAGGGTGATGTCGGCCGCCTCCATGGCGACATCGGTGCCAGTGCCGATGGCGATGCCGACATCCGCCTGCGCAAGCGCCGGAGCATCGTTGATACCGTCGCCGACCATTGCTACTTTCTTGCCTTCCGCCTGCAGCCGTTTGACCTCGCCTGTCTTTTCTTCCGGCAGCACCTCCGCCAGAACGCGGTCCACACCGGCCTCGGCGCCGATGGCTTCAGCGGTGCGCCGGTTGTCGCCGGTAAGCATGATGACTTCCAGGCCCAGCTTCCGGAGCGCAGCCACCGCGTCGCGCGAACCCTCCTTGAGCGTGTCGGCGACGCCGATCACGGCCACGGCGTTATTGTCGATGCCGACGAACATCGGCGTCTTGCCCTGGCCGGAGAGCACGTGCCCGTGCTGCTGGAAGCCGTCCAGCTCCATCCCTCTGCCGGCAAGCAGGCCCGGATTGCCGATCAGCACCGAATGCCCGGCGACGGTGGCCTCGATCCCCTGGCCGGCAAGGGCACGGAACCCTTCGGCTTCTTCCATGGGGATGCCCCGCTCGAACGCCGCGGTAACGATCGCCTCGCCGAGCGGGTGCTCGGAGCCGCGTTCGGCGGCGGCGGCCAGCCGCAGCACCTGGCGCTCGTCCCAGCCATCGGTGATGATGTCGGTGATGGCGGGTTCGCCGCGCGTGAGCGTGCCGGTCTTGTCCAGTACGATGGTGTCGATCTTGTGCGCCGTCTCCAGGGAGTCGCCGCCGCGGATGAGCACGCCCGCCTCGGCGCCCTTGCCGGTGCCGACCATGATCGCTGTCGGTGTCGCCAGGCCCAGCGCACACGGACAGGCGATCACCAGCACAGCCACGAAGCTAAGCAGCGCATGGGTGAAAACCGGCGGCGGCCCGAAGATGATCCAGATGGCGAACGTCAGCGCGGCGATGCCGAAGACTGCCGGGACGAAGTAGCCGGCGATCACGTCCGCCAGACGGGCGATCGGCGGCTTCGAACCCTGCGCTTCCTGGACCAGACGGATGATCTGTGCCAGCGCCGTTTCCCTGCCTACCCTGGTGGCGCGAAAGCGGAAGCTGCCCATCCGGTTGATAGTGGCGCCGATGACTTCGTCGCCGGCCAGCTTGTCGACCGGCATGCTCTCGCCGCTGATCATCGACTCGTCGATGCTCGATTCGCCCTCGATGACGATGCCGTCCACAGGCACCTTCTCCCCCGGACGCACGACGACGATGTCGCCATCGGCGACCTCCTCCACGGGAACATCGTGCTCGGCGCCGCCGCGCACCACCCGCGCCGTTTTCGGCCGCAGGCCCATCAGCTTCCTGATCGCATCCGAGGTCTGGCCCTTGGCGCGCGCCTCGAGCATGCGGCCGAACAGGATCAGGGTGATGATGACGGCGGCGGTATCGAAGTACATCGGCACCATCAGGCCCCTGCTCTCATAGAACGAGCTGAAGATCACGCCCGAAAAGCTGTAGAGGTATGCCGACAGCGAACCGACGGCAACAAGAGTGTTCATGTTGGTGGAGCGGTGACGGCCGGCCGCGATGGCGCCGGAGATGAACTGCCAGCCGACCCAGAACTGCACCGGCGTCGTCAGCGCCCAGAGGACGTACGGGTTGCTGAGCGGTCCCAGGTCGAACATGCTGCCCAGAAACACGGGCACGGAAATGACAGCGCCCGCAAGCACCTTCAACTGCAGCCGGCGGTATTCATGCCGCCGGAGCCGCGCCTCGGCATCTTCGGCCCCCTCGCCTGATCCAGCTCCGTGCTCACCGGTCCCGATGACCTTGTAACCGGCCTGTTCGATGATCCTGGCCAGCTCTTCCGGCGAGGTCTCGCCGGCGATGATCCGGGCGGTAGCGCGCTCGGTGGCGAAGTTGACCGACGCCGCCACTACGCCGTCGGCGCGCTGCAGCGCTTTCTCGACCCGCTCGACACACGAGGCGCAGGTCATGCCGGCGACAGCGATGTCGAGTTTCTCGGTGATGACTTTGTAACCGGCGCGCTCCACGGCGCTGACAAGCTCGGCGGGACTGATCCGCGCGGGGTCATATTCGACCGCGGCCTTTTCCGTGGCGAAGTTGACCTCGGCGGCGGCCACGCCCGGCAGCGCGCGCAGCGCCCGCGCGTTGCGCTCCACGCAGGATGCGCAGGTCATGCCCTCGATGGGTAAGGATATCTTTTTGGTGGCGGTTTCCATCAATGTATATTCTAGATTATTCCGGCCGGCTGAGGCTGCCGGAGTCGCCGGAGCTGCCGGAGTCGCCCGGTAGTTAGACTGATGGCGGCGCCAAAAGCTTCATCCGCCCGCTATTGACGAACCGGGAGCTGATCCATGGTCATCGAGGCGCAGTCGCTGAGCAAGCGCTACGGAGATATCGTGGCGGTCGACTCACTCAACTTCGAGGTCGGCCGCGGGCGCTGTTACGGCCTCGTCGGCCCCAACGGCGCCGGCAAGACCACAACGATGAAGATGATCTACTGCATCGTCAGGCCCACTTCCGGCACGCTGAAAGTCTTCGGCATGGACGTGATGGGTCAGCCCCGGCAGATCAAGGCGCGGCTGGGCGTCGTCCCCCAGGAGAACAACCTCGACCCCGACCTGACCACCTGGCAGAACCTGATGGTCTACGCACGCTATTTCGGCCTGCCGCGGCAGCTGGCCCGCGAACGCTCCCTCGAACAGCTGCAGTTCATGCACCTGAGCGACCGCGCGGACGCGCCCGTGCCGTCGCTGTCGGGAGGCATGAAGCGGCGGCTGATCCTGTCGCGGGCGCTGATCAACAACCCCGAACTGATCATCCTCGACGAGCCGACCACCGGCCTCGACCCGCAGGTAAGACACCTCATCTGGGACAGGCTGCTGGAGCTGAAGAACCGCGGCATCACGCTGCTGATCACCACGCATTACATGGACGAGGCGCAGAAGCTCTGCGAT
>JAJYLK010000013.1 GCA_021787775.1 Actinomycetes bacterium
CGATCTCGTGTTGGGCAGGCGGGATGCCGGATCGCCGTTGACAAAGGCGTCTTCGACGAGCCCGGCGACGCCGGCCTCAAGCCGGTCCCGCAGGTCCGCCACCCGCCGCATCTCCGGCAGCCGTTTGACCGCCAGCTCGGCGGCGCGGGCGAAGCCGGCGATGCAGGCCACGTTCTCGGTGCCGGCGCGCAGGCCGCCTTCCTGGCTGCCGCCGTTGATCAGCGGTGCCAGCTCGACGCCCCGGCGCACGAACAGCGCGCCCACTCCCTTCGGCGCGTGGATCTTGTGGCCGGAGACAGAGAGCAGGTCTACGCCGAGCTTCTCGACGTCGACGGGGATCTTTCCCAGCGCCTGCACGGCGTCGCAGTGGAAGAGGATGTCGCGCTCGTGCGCCAGCGCTGCCAGGTCAGCCACCGGCTGGATGACGCCTGTCTCGTTGTTGGCCAGCATCACCGAGACCAGGATGGTGTCGGCGCGGAACGCCTTCAGCAGCTCGGCCGGCGCCACCAGGCCGTCGCGTCCCACAGGCAGGCAGGTCACCGCGAACCCCTGCGCCTCGAGCGCGCGGCAGGACGCCAGGACCGCCGGATGCTCGATAGCGGTGGTGATGACATGGCCGCGGCCGTACAGGCCTTCCTCCTGCCGGCGCGCGGCTGCCGCGAATGCCACGCCCTTGATGGCGGCGTTGTCGGCCTCGGAGCCGCTGCCGGTGAAGACGACGCGGCGGGCGGTCGCGCCGATCGCCTGCGCCACCGAGCGGCGAGCGGCGTCGAGCGCCTCCCGGGCGGTGACGCCGGTACGGTGGATGCTTGATGGATTGCCATATTTCCGGTCGAGGAAGGGCAGCATCGCCGCCACCGCTTCCGGATCCAGCGGCGTGGTGGCGTTGTGGTCCAGGTAGATGGAGCGTACCGGCGGGCGGCTGATTGTGTCCGCCTGGCCGCCAGTGGCCGGCAGGGCACAACCGTCCGGACCCTCCGCACTCTTGCCGGCGGCTGTGCCTGCCTTCCCGCGCGCCCTCACCGGCGTTACCTCACAAAGGAGTGATTTATAAACTGGAAAACCGGAGATGGGATCGTACCGCTGAAGGTCAGTGAGGTCGTTGACGTTGCACCCGCGCCAGGCATCCGGCCCCACCGGGCCGCCGCCGCCCATATTGGCGTCGATAGCGCCCGGGGCGATGTTGGCCGTGACAAAGGCGCGGAAGCGCGCCCGTCCGCGCGGAGTCGCCACGAACACCTCGTCGCCGTCGGCGATGCCGCGCGCGGCCGCGTCCGCTGGACTGATCGATACCAGTGGCTCTGGCGCCCGGGCAGCCAGGCCTTCCACGCCGTGGTGCTGCGAGCGGAAGTCGGTGCGCACGCGCGCCCCCGAGTTGAACACCAGCGGGAACTGGCGCGCCAGTTCGGGACGGGCCAGCGGTCCCTCCTTCGGCTCTGTGTAGACCGGCAGCGGCTCGTAGCCATGCTCCGCCAGCACGCTGGACGCGATCTCGAACTTGCCAGAGGGCGTCTCGAACCCCGGCCGGCCGTCGGCGCGCAGCAATCCCTTTTCCCATTTCTTGTACTGCATCATCTCGCCGGGCACGCTCACGGCGCCGCCGGCGGCGCGCACATCGTCGACGGAAAAACCGGAACCGGCGAGCACATGCTCCAGCAGCTCCTCCTCTGACTGCGGATAAAGCTCCCCGTAGCCCAGGCGCGACGCCAACTCTCCCAGGATGAGCAGGTCGTTGCGCGCCTCGCCCACCGGTTCCATCAGCCGTTCGCGAATGCGGAACATAGAACCATAAGTCATGTATGAGGTGTTTTCAAAGCCGGTCGTCGCCGGCAGCACGATGTCGGCGTAGGCGGCGTCGGCGGTCAGCTGACGGTCGATGGTGACCAGGAAGTCGAGGCTTGCTAGCGTTTGCCGCCAGATCTCAGGCTGCGGCCAGGCGGTGATGATCGAGCCGCCCAGCACGATCAGCGACCTGATGGCATACGGCCGCTGTTCGAGCACCGCCTCCGGCAGCGAGATCGCATGCGATTCGCCGCGGTACATGCTATAGACGGGGAAGCGGTCGCGGCCGATGGCTTTTTTCACATCCGGGTTGGCGATCAGGCCGTCGCGGCTGATGGGAAAAGCGCTGCCCGGCATGCGGAAGACGCGGCCGCCGGGCACGTCCAGCTGGCCGGCGAGCGCCCAGAGGATCATCGTCGCCCGGATCGCCTGTACGCCGCTGTCGGAATATTCCAGCCCCGTGTACATCACCGGGCTTGCGCCGCGCGCGGCCGCCAGCCGCCGCGCCAGCCCCCTGACTGTCGCCGCCGGCATGCCGGTGATCTCTTCCACCGCCTCCGGCCGGAAATGCTGCGTGTAGCGCGCCAGCTCGTCGAAGCCGACTGTCCACTGGTCGACGAACTTCTCGTCGTAAAGGTCCTCCTCGATCAGCACCTGGATCATCCCCAGCGCCAGCGCGCCGTCGGTGCCGGGCCTGACCGGGATCCACTCGGCGCCGCTCTCGCGCGCGGTGCCGTTGCGCCGCGGGTCGATGACGACGATCTCGGCGCCGCGCTCACGGGCGGCCAGTATCTGTTGATGCGCCAGCGGCGGGCAGTCGGTGGCGGGGTTCGAGCCCCAGACGACGATCAGCTCCGCCTGCTCCAGGTCGGAGTCCATGTTGATGAGCATCCCGCCCATGGTGACGTGCGGCGCGATCATCGCGTAGGCGACGTAGCAGAGGGCGCCGACGCCGAAGGTGTTGGGCGAGCCAAAGGGGAAGAGCACGCTGGAGGCCGACGACACCGCGGTATCTTTCGGCTGATATACATCGCAGAGCGCCAGATCGAAGCTGCCGCGGCCGGTGTAGACGCCGCAGGCCTCGGGGCCGTGCTCGGCCTTGATCCGCCGGAGCCGGCCGGCGATCGTCGACATCGCCTCATCCCAGGTGACTGGCTCGAACTCGAAGGTGCCGGGCGGGCCGGTGCGCCGGAGCGGCTGCCGCAGCCGGTGCTTTGAGTAGACTATCTCCGGCGCGTGCTCGCCCAGGCGGCAGATCATCCCCAGTGGATGGTCCTCCTGGGCGCGCAGCTTGGTCAGCCGGCCGTCCTGCAGTCCGGCTGTCACCCAGCAGCCGGCGGGGCAGATGCCGCAGATGGTGTGGACCTCACCGGTCCTGACCGCATCCTGCGCGCGGGCAAGAGCGGCTTCGGACGTTATCCGTTTATCGGGCAATTTGATACTCCCGTGGTGGGAACGCAAGTGACTTGAGACGGCGCTCGCCAGAGGCGATTTCCCCTATTTATTACCGGTGGTCGGCGATTTGTAACTTGGTTTTAAAAAATGGGAAAAAATGTTATCGATAGAACGGAAGAAAATCAAGCAGTATGATTTTGAATCATCCTCCCGTTGGTCTGTTGGAGAAATGTTGCTATTTACAAGGCCGCTGCGCCATGAAATAACTGGAGGATGAAGAAAGGAACAATCGCGCTGATAGCGGCATTTTTAGCAGGGACTTTAGCCCTGACGCTTTTTTTAATTCACAATGCAGACAGAGCCGCTAGCGATCCACAGACCAGGGAGCAACTGGAACAAATCGTCCATGATGCTTTTCAAGCGGAGAGAGATGCATTGCTATACGAGAATCGAGGCCGTAGTCAGGAATTAAAGGATAACCTTGGCAAATATTTCAGTACTGCCTCCGGCGAATTACAAAAAAGACAACACACCATAGACGTGGAAATACAATCGGCCCCAGCTGGCGTGGGCAGATCCGATAGCACGATCACAAAGATGGATTATAAGGGAATTTTCGTCCAGGGCGATATCGCTCAGGCATCGGAGAAAACGTCATCCTGATTGGTGCCAAGAATCTGTCATGGAGCTATAATGAGCAGATCGGGCGAGAGCCGAATGAATGTCAGTTACACTTCGCGGATGTCTTCCATCCCCGTTTTTCCTCCTGATTCTGATGCTCGCACTTTCGCGTTTTTAACCTTTGCAATACTTGCCAAACATGCTTCATTCATGTATATTTTCAATCTCTCAAGCTGAAACGCGACTGGCGTTCAGGTGGATAACCACCGGGGAGCGTTTCGGCGCCTGAGGCCTGTCCCGGAATCGGGACCGCTCCGGGCGCGAGCTTAAATCGGTCGAGCGCCTGGGCCATCCAAGATGTTGATTTGGAGCGCCCGGGTTTTTCATTTCCCGGGTCATCATTACCTTGAAAGGGCAAGATGGCCAGACAGCCTGTTTACCATCCGCTGCATCCCGATAACGAACCTCAGGTCAGCCTGTTCCTCGACGGCCGGCATCTGCAGGTTCATCAAGGCATGACCATTCTGCAGGCCGCCAGGGCCAACGGCATCGAGATTCCGGCGCTGTGCGACAATCCCAAGCTGATCCCGGCCGGCCGCTGCGGGCTGTGCGCGGTCGAGGTCGTCGGCGACGGCATCGTCCACGCCTGCCAGACGCCGGTCGCCGAGGGGATGGAGGTCATCAGCGAGAATCCCGAGATCGCCGACAGCCGCCGCCGGCGGCTGAACGAGTTCCTCGCCAATCACAACGCTTACTGCGAGCCGCCGTGCCATAACGCCTGCCCGGCGCGCATCGACATCCCCAGCTACCTGGGCGCCATCGCCCGCGGCGATGACATCGAGGCGATCCGCATCGTCAAGCAGCGGCTGCCGCTGCCGCGGATCATCGGCCGCGTCTGCCCCCGTCCCTGCGAGAGCGCCTGCCGGCGCACCCAGGTGGACGGCCAGCCGGTGGCCATCTGCCAGCTGAAGCGCTTCGCCGGCGACCGCGCCGCAGAAGCAGCCGGATCGGCCGCGGAGGCCGTGGCGGCCGCCGAGCAGGTTGAGACCGAAGTGATGGCCCAGCTTCAGGCGCCGCCCACCGGCAAGCGGGTGGCGGTGATCGGCAGCGGTCCGTCGGGGCTGTCGGCCGCCTACTACCTGGCACTGGACGGGCACCAGGTGGCCATCTTTGAAGCCGGCTCTGAGCCGGGTGGCATGATGCGCACAGGCATCCCGCCCTACCGCCTCCCCCGGGATGTCATCGACGCAGAGGTGGCCGACATCCTCAAGCTGGGGGTGGAGCTGAAGCTCAACACCCGCCTGGGCACGGACATCACCATCGAGAGCCTGGAAGCGGACGGCTTCGACTCCATATATCTGGCCGTAGGCGCCCAGCGCGGTTCGCTGGGAGGGCTGCCAGGAGTCGGCGAAAGCGCCGGAGCAGACGAAGGGATCTACTCCGCGGTCGATTTCCTCAGGCAGAGCAACGCCGGCGAATGGGATATCCCCCTCGGGCGCACGGTCGTCGTCGGCGGCGGCTTTACCGCCATGGACGCCTGCCGCTCCGCCGTCAGGCTGGGCGCCGGCGAGGTGACGGTCGTCTACCGCCGTTCGCGTGAGGAGATGCCGGCCACCAGCGACGAGGTGGAGGCCGCCGGGCAGGAGGGCGTGACGCTGTCACTTTTAAGCGCGCCGGTAAATGTCATCCGCGAGGGCGGCCGGGTCACGGGCGTGGTCTGCCAGAAGGTGGAGCTGGGCGAGCCGGATGAGAGCGGCCGCCGCTCGCCGCGTCCGGTCGAGGGCTCTGAGTTCACGGTGCCCGCGGACACGATCATCCTTGCTATCGGCCAGGAGATCGACACCGCCGGGCTGGACGGCCTGGTGGAGCTGGACAGCCGCGGCCGCGTCACCGGCAACCAGCTGACACTGGCCACCAGCCGTCCGGGGGTCTTCGCCGGCGGCGACTGCCAGACCGGTCCGGCTACCGTGGTGGAGGGTATTGCCGCCGGCCGCCGCGCCGCGGTTGCCATCGGCGCCTATGTGGCGGGCGAGAGCCCGGCGGAAGCATGCAGCGCGCCGGCCGCCAGCCTCAAGAAACGCCATCCGCGGCTGTTCGAGATCGGCGCCAGGCCCAAATCGGACGCTGCCCGGCACGCGATGCCGGAGCTGACCCCGGCCGAGCGCGGCGGTTTCGAGGAGATCGAGCTCGGCTTCGCCGAGAATGCCGCCCGGGCGGAAGCGGCCCGCTGCCTGCAGTGCACCTGCCGCGCGGCATCGGCCTGCGAGCTGCAGCGGCTGTCGATCCGCTACGGCGCCGGCACGACGGAATTCCGCGAGCAGGAAGGGCAGATGGAGGGCCTGGACGGCGCCCCCATCCTCGAGCTGGACCGCAAGCGCTGCATCAAGTGCCACAAATGCATCCGCGAATGCGACGAGGTGGTACAGTACCACGTCTATACCGTGGGCGAAAACGAGTATCCGGCCCTGCGCGCCGGCACTTATAAAGATTCCGGCTGCGTCTCCTGCGGCTCCTGCATCGAGATCTGCCCCACCGGCGCGCTGGTGGACTCGCAGCTGAAGGGCATCCATGAATGGGAAGTGGAGAAGGTCAGGACCACGTGCCCGCTTTGCGGCGTCGGCTGCAACTTCGACCTCAATGTCAGGGATGGCCGCGTACTGGGCGTTTCGTCGGCGCCGGACGCGCCCGTCAACGGCCCGGCGCTGTGCGTCAAGGGCCGCTACCATTTCGACATGATCCACAGCCCCGAGCGGTTGACCACGCCACTGATCAAGGATAACGGCGCCTTCCGCGAGGCTACCTGGGACGAGGCGCTCGACCTGGTGGCTGCCCGCTTCGGCGAGATCCGCGGCAGTCATGGCAACGACGCCCTCGCGGCTCTGAGCTCCGCGCGCTGCACCAACGAAGAAAACTGGTTGATGCAGAAGTTCGCCAGGGTGGTGATGGGCACCAACAACGTTGATCATTGTGCCCGCACCTGACACGCTCCCACGGTGGCCGGTCTGGCCATCTCGTTCGGGAGCGGCGCGATGACGAACTCCATCAGCGAAGTCGGTTTTTATGACGCGCTGCTGATAATCGGTTCCAACGCCACCGAGGCGCACCCGATCATCGGCAACAAGATGAAACGGGCCGCCTGCCGCGGCGCGCGGGTGATCGTCGCCGATCCCCGGCAGATCGAGCTGGCGGATTACGCCGAGCTGTGGCTGCGGCTCAGGCCCGGCACCGACGCCGCCCTGGTCAACGGCCTGATCAACATCATCGTCAGCGAAGGCTGGCACGACCGCGATTTCATCGAGCAGCGCTGCGAGGGTTTTGACAAGATGTGGGAAGTTGTCAAGAACTATCCGCCGGCGCTGGTGAGCGGCATCACCGGCGTGCCTGAGGACCAGCTTTATGCCGGAGCGGAGATCTACGCCAAGACGCGGCGGGCCGGCATCTTCTATACCCTCGGCATCACCGAGCACACTACCGGCACCGCCAACGTCATGAACCTCGCCAACCTGGCGATGGTCACCGGCCACGTCGGCGTCGAGCATGCCGGCGTCAATCCGCTGCGCGGCCAGAACAACGTCCAGGGCGCCTGCGACATGGGCGCGCTGCCGAACCTGCTGCCGGGCTACCGGTCGGTGGACGAGGCCGGCAACGTGGACTACTTCGAGCGCGAGTGGGGGGCTCGCCTGAGCGGCGTCTCCGGCTTCCGCATCCCGGAGATGTTCGACGCCATCCTTGCCGGCGACGTCAAGGGGATGTACGTCATGGGCGAAGATCCGGTGCTGACCGATCCGGACGCCAACCACGTGCGCAAGGCGGTCGGCAGCCTCGATTTCCTGGTGGTGCAGGACATCTTCATGTCGGAGACGGCAAAATACGCCGACGTCGTCCTGCCGGCGGCGCTCTACGCCGAGAAGGACGGCACCTTCACCAACACCGAGCGCCGTGTCCAGCGGGTGCGCAAGGCGGTGGACCCGCCCGGCCAGGCGCGCCCCGACTGGGAGATCATCTGCGACCTGGCCGGCCGCATGGGCACGCCGATGGAATACGAATCACCTGAGGCCGTCTTTGAGGAGATCCGGAGCATGACGCCGGCATACGCGGGCATCACCTATGCCCGCCTGGACATCGCCGGGCTGCAATGGCCCTGTCCCGACACCGAGCATCCGGGCACGCCGTTTTTGCATCAGACCGTTTTCCCCCGGGGGAAGGGCCTGCTGCAGGGCATCGAACACCTGGAGCCGGCGGAGCTGACCAGCGACGAATATCCCATCCTGCTGACCACTGGCCGCAGGCTTTACCATTACAACGTGTCAACCAGGAACTCGCAGCTGCTCGATGGCTTGATGCCTCATGAGCTGGCTGAGGTCAACCCCGTCGATGCCGGGCGCCTTGGTCTCGCCGAAGGCGACGCGGTCCGGGTGAGCTCGCGCCGGGGCACGGTCACCTCCCGGGTGACGCTGACGGAGAAAGTGCCCGAGGGCACAGTCTTCATGACGTTCCATTTCCTGGAGACCCCGGTGAACGAGCTGACCAACTCCGCTTATGACCCGATCGCCCTGACGGCGGAGTATAAGGTGTGCGCCGTCAGGATGGAGAAGGCGGACGCCGGCGTACAGAGCGCGGCCGCGGGCAACGGCGGTGCCGCGGGTGATGGCGGCGGACCGGAAGGGTAAGAACTGGCAGGAGCGGCTGTCAGTCCGCTCCAAGGTCTGGCTCGAGCTTGACGGCGAGCCGGTGTTTAGCCGCGGGCGGGCGCTGCTTTTTCGCGCCATCGACAGTCATGGCTCGATCAATGCGGCCGCCCGGGAGATGGGGATCTCTTACCGGCGGGCCTGGGGATACGTCAAGGCGATGGAAGAGCGGCTGGGCGTGGCGCTGGTGGAAACCAGAACCGGCGGCGCGCACGGGGGCGGCGCCAGCCTGACGGAGGCGGCACGGGAGCTGCTGGCGGGCTTCGAGCATCTGGAGCGGGGTGTCAACGACATGGTGGACAAAAGATTCGAGGCTGAATTCAGGGACCGGGGCTGATTTTTTTTCGAGGCCGTTATGCAAGATAGTCATAACGAAACGCCTGAGGTCGCGAAGGATCGTCAAGGCTGTCTTTCGCGAAGGCTGCCCGTCGCGGACGGCAGACATGAAACCGGCATATTCCGGGATCGGCAGACACGCGGCCGCTATATTTCCGGGATGGATATGTGCGAAAGGCGTGCATGAAATGAGGGATTACATGAAATATTTCAAGCTATCAACCAGGCTGCCGGCGCTGCTGTTCGTGCTGCTGCTGTTCGTGCTGGCCGGCGTGGCAGTGGTTGCCGCCGGCTGCGGCTCCGGCGCACAGGGACAGGGAACGGGCGGGCAGCAGACGCTCACCGTCTCGGCCGCCATCAGCCTTCAGGACGCCTTCACTGACCTGGGCAAGGCGTTCGAGGCGGCGCGCCCCGGTGTTAGCGTCCAGTTCAACTTCGGCGCCTCCGGTGACCTGGAGAGCCAGATCGAGGGCGGCGCGCCGGTTGATGTCTTCGCCGCCGCCTCCACGAAGGAGACCGGCGAACTGGCGCAGAAAGGTCTGATCGACGCCGGCAGCCTGATCCAGCCCGTGGGCAATGATCTGGTTCTGGCGGTGCCGTCCGGCTCGAAAGCGCGGTTCAGCTCGTTCGCCGATCTGGCCGCCGGTACGGGCAAGGTCGCCATCGGCAATCCCGACACGGTGCCGGCGGGGCGTTACGCGCGTGACACGCTGACGCATTTCGGCTTGTGGAACGCGCTGCAGCCGCGGCTGGTGTACGGCGAGAGCGTCCGCCAGGTGCTCGATTACGTCGCCCGCGGTGAGGTTGATGCCGGGCTTGTTTACACCACCGACGCCCGCGCCCGCGCGTCGGAAGTGAAAGTGGCGTTGACGGCGCCGGCTGACAGCCATGCGCCGGTGACCTATCCGATGGCGGTGGTGTCCGGCAGTGCGAACCGTGCCCTGGCGGGGCAGTTCCTCGCTTTCCTGGGTTCGGCCGCCGCCCGCCCGGTCTTCGAGAAATACGGTTTCCGGTGGCAGCGGTAAATCCTGGCATAAAGGCAGTTACTTGCCATGGATAGCCCGGCGCTATTCGCTCTCAGGCTGTCGCTGCAGGTGGCGCTGATCGCCACCATCCTGGTGGTGCCGGCCGGCATCTTCTTTGCCTGGGTGCTTGCCCGCAGGCGCTTCCGCGGCCGCGACCTGCTCGATGTCGCCCTGACGCTGCCGCTGGTGCTGCCGCCGACGGTCACCGGCTATTACCTGGTGGTGCTATTCGGCCGCAACGGCGCCATCGGCAGCCGCGTCTACGCGTTGACGGGCTGGTCGATCATGTTCACCTGGGAGGCGGCCGTGCTGGCTTCCTTTGTGGTGGCGCTGCCGCTGATGGTCAAGACTTGCCGGGCGGCGTTTGAGTCGGTCGCGCCGCAACTGGTCGACGCCTCGCGGACGCTCGGGCACGCGGAGGCCGCCACTTTCATGAAGGTGGTGCTGCCGCTGTCGCGCAAGGGCGTGATAGCCGGCGCCTCGCTCGCCTTTGCCCGGGCGCTGGGCGAATTCGGGGCGACGCTGATGCTGGCGGGCAACATCCCCGGCCGCACCAGCACGGCGCCGCTGGCGATCTACACCTACGCCAGCAGCGGCGACTGGCCGCGGGCCGACGGCCTGGTGCTGCTGTTCACGCTGGTGGCTGCCGGCTTTCTATACGTAGCCAGCAAACTGAACGCGCGCATCTTCTGAGGATGGATGGACGCCGGATGAACACGGAAGCCGGCAGCAGTGAACAGGGCGCGGCGAGCCTGGCGATGGCGCCGGGAGAGCGAAGCAAGCCGGATCAGAGGGTAGTTGAGGATCAGATGGGTATTGAACTAGATATTAGTAAACAGGTCAACGGCTTTCGCCTCGACGCCGGCTGGCAGGCCGGCCGCGAGCTGGTGGCGCTGTTCGGCCGCTCCGGCGCCGGCAAGACGATGACGCTGCAGATGATCGCCGGCTTGCTCAAACCCGACCAGGGCCGCATCCGCATAAACGGCGAGACGCATTTCGACAGCGGCGCCCGCATCGACCGGCGCACGAGACACAGGCGTCTGGGATACGTATTCCAGAACCAGGCGCTTTTCCCGCACATGAGCGTGCAGCAGAATGTCGCTTACGGCCTGGCTGGCGTCCGCGGCGAGCGCCTGCGTCGCGGCGGCCAGGAACGCGGCGAGCGCGTGGCGGAGATGCTCGCGCTCTTCGGGCTGGAAGGAATCGAGCACTCTCTGCCCCGTGACATCTCCGGCGGCCAGCAGCAGCGGGTGGCGCTGGCGCGGGCGCTGATCGGCCGGCCGCGGCTGCTGATGCTGGACGAGCCATTCTCGGCCCTGGACATGCCGGCGCGGCTCGAGCTGCGGCGCACGATCCGGGAAGTACAGGCAAAATTCTGCATCCCGATGCTGCTGGTGACCCATTCCTTCGCCGAGGTGCGGGAGATGGCGGACCGCGTCATCGTGTATGCGTCGGGCAGCGTGGCGCAGACCGGCTCGCCGGCAGAGATCGAGGCGAGGCCGGCCTCGCCCGGGGTCGAGGAACTGATGGGATTGGAATAGAATCGGCTTGCCCGGCCCGGTCGGGTCCGGGCCGTCGCCGCGGCTGGCTGTCAGGCCGCCGTTCCTGAGCGGCAGCGGCGCCGGGCCGCCAGACCGCTCCCTGGACGGACAGACCAGAAGAAGGAGAACATTATGCGTGAGACCAGCCAGAAGACCGTGCCGGTGCGGGAGGCAGCCGGCACAGTGCTGTGCCACGACGTCACCGAGATCAACCCGCGCACGGGTTTCAAGGGCGCCCGCTTCCGGCGCGGCCACGTGATCACTGACGCCGACATCGACACCCTGCTCGACCTGGGCAAGGAGAACATCTACGCGCTTGCTCTCGGCGCCGGGCAGCTGCATGAGGATGACGCCGCGCTCCGGCTGGCGGCCGCGGTCGCCGGCCCGGGGACACACTTCGTTCCCGAGCCGCGCGAGGGCAAGATCAACATCACCGCCGTCACCGCCGGGTTGCTCTCGGTCAACGTGGCGGCGCTGGAGCGTTTCAACTCAAGCGGCCAGGTGATGTGCGCCACGCTGCA
>JAJYLK010000014.1 GCA_021787775.1 Actinomycetes bacterium
CGTCTTCCGCCCTGATCTTGACGGCGTCATCCCGTGTCGCCACCACTTCGCGGCCGTCGCCGGTGACATGGCAGTAAACACCCCGCTCCAGCGCCTTCAGCAGCGTCGACTTTCCATGATAGCCACCGCCAATGATCAGCGTCACGCCTTCGGGAATACCCATCCCGGATGTCCAGCCACGATTGGGAAGATCGAAGCCGACGCGCAGCTCCGCGGGGCTCTGAAAGCCAACCGCGCGGCTGCCGGCCAGCGGCGCCTCGCTGATGCCGCTGGCCCGCGGCAGGATGGAGCCGTCAGCGATGAAAGCGACCAGTTTTTCACGCGCCAGCCGCCGCCGAAGCCACTCCTGATCCTCGGCAGCCTTTACGTGCGCCGCCGCTTCCTCGCGGTTTATATTGTCATAAAACAATGATGCCTCAACCAACCGCGGCACTTCGTCCAGCAGGACGGCGGCCGCCTCCTGGCCCAGGCAGCGCCGGCCGGCCGCGGGCAGTCCCACCACAAACCGGATCTCCGCGCGGCGTTCATCGATCGACGCGGCGTTGCGCTCGAGAATCTCCTGTCCACCGCTGTCTACCCCCACAAATCCTGACTTGCCGGTGCCGCGATGGCCTTTGACATTCTTTCTGATCGCGCGGGCGAAGAGCCGCGCCAGCAAATCCTCCATCGCCACCTGTCTGACCTTGCCGGAAAAAAGCTGTGGGTCGAAACCGGCTATTTCCTGCGCCACGCGAACCCGCATCCGTGAGGGAGCCGCGAACGGGTCCGACTGAACCCGGTCTATGAACAGCGTGAAGTGCGGAAACGCATGGCTGCCGCCCAGATTGTGATATTCCTTGTAGCCTTTGCCTTCCAGCCGTCCGAGCATCCGCCCCAGGTCTGCTGCGTCCATGTCCCACCTCCATCGTTTATTCTACCGCTGCAGCTGCTTCCTGTCGTGGGGTTCACCATGGAATGCTAGCATTGCCGCCGGACGGAAAATCCGGCCTGGCATGGGCGGCACATGCCGGCCGCCATCCCCCGATCCATGGATTTCTTTACGGTGCTGTTCTCGAAACCCTTGTTTTTGCGCCAAGCGGGGTAGAATATCAAAACTGTGTTTCCCAGACTGCTGATACTCTTCATCGTGGTGCCGCTGATGGAGCTGCTGGTCATCATCGAGATCGGCTCCCGGATCGGCTTCCTCTACACCATCGTGCTGCTGATTCTGATCAGCTTCAGCGGCGCCGCGCTGGCCAAACGTGAAGGCTACCGGGCCATCGCCCAGATTCAGGCCGATGTGGCTGCCGGCCGCATGCCCGCCGATTCACTCATCGACAGTACGCTCATCCTGCTGGCAGCCGCGCTGCTGATCGTTCCCGGCTACATCACCGACGTCGCCGGCCTGGCGCTATTGCTGCCGCCGGCGCGCCGGCTGGCGCGCAAATATGTCAGGAAGCGTGTCCGGAGCGCAGTGGAAGCGCGTACCTTCCGTGTCTGGCCCGGCGGCCCGCCCCCAGGCGGGTCCGGAGCGGCCGGCGGCCAGGAGGCCGAGCAACGGCGCAAAGAGATCGAGGACTGAAGACCATCAACAGGTTCCTGCTGTATTTCATCGTATTCGTCGGCGGCATGACCACCATGGCGGTGGAGATGTCGGCCTCGCGGCTGCTGGCCCCTTTTTTCGGCGATTCTCTTTTTATCTGGGCCAACCTGATCGGTCTGATCCTCATCTACCTGACTGTCGGTTATTACGCCGGCGGCCGCATCGCCGACCGCTGGCCGCGGCCACGGCTGCTTTTTTCCCTGACCCTGATCTCATCGGTGGCGATCGCCGTGGTGCCGTTCATCGCCCACCCGATCATGGGGCTGGCGATCAACAGCATCGACCAGGTCAACGCCGGGGCCTTCCTGGGGTCCTTCGGCGTCACCGTGTTTCTGTTCGCAGTACCGGTGACCATTCTCGGCACTGTTACGCCGTTTGCCATCCGGCTGCGCATCACCAGCGTCGAGACTTCGGGTAACGTTTCCGGGGGGCTTTATGCCCTCTCCACCATCGGCAGCATCCTGGGCACTTTCCTGCCCGTGTTCCTGCTCATCCCCTGGATCGGCACCCGCGATACGATGCTGATCTTCGCCGGCGCGCTGGCGACGATCTCGGCGATCGGGCTGGGCGGCTACTACCTGGCTGCGCCGCCGCTGATCATCGCCGGCCTGCTGATCCCCCAGGGCGCCATCAAGCCATCGCCCAACACCATCTTTGAGGCCGAGTCGCCGTACCATTACGTGCAGGTGGTCGATCAGGGCGGCACCCGTTACCTGAAGCTGAACGAAGGCTGGGCGGTGCATTCCGCCTTCAATCCGGACCGGCAGCTGACGGGAGGCTACTGGGATTATTTCCTGGTGGCGCCCTGGTTCGGTTCTGACCGGCCGCCGCGCCAGGTGCTGAACATCGGCAGCGCCGCCGGCACCATCTGCAAGGAGATCATCCAGACCTATCCGGGAGTGCACGTGGACGGCGTCGAGCTCGATCCCGAGATCGTCGATGTCGGCCGCCGTTATTTCAGTATGGACGACCCCGGCCTGACGATCTACGTGGAAGACGGCCGGCCATTCATCAAGACGAGCAAAAAGAGTTTTGACCTGATCGCCGTGGATGCGTTCCGCCAGCCATACATCCCCTTTTATCTGACCACACGGGAATTCTTCCAGGAAGTTGACGATCATCTCAATAGTGGTGGCACCGTCATGATCAACGTGGGCATGGTGCCCGGCGACTCCGACCTGGCGGACGCAATCGCCGCCACCATGCGCTCCGTTTTCCCCTCGGTCTATTCCTTTCCCGTCGGCAGCTTCAACCGGGAGCTGGTGGCTACCAGAGAGCAGGGCGCCGTGACTGACCTGGCCGGCCGGAAAAGCCTGATGCCGCCATCGATCGGCGGCCTGGCGGATCAGGTGCTCGGCGGTCTGACAGAGGTGCAGCCAGGGGGCACGATCCTCACCGACGACAAGGCGCCGGTGGAATGGCTCACCGATCAGATGATCGTCCATTACGCCACCGGCCAGTAAGAAAACCATCCCTGAGTCCACTTCCCTGTCCTTTCGCAGTTTTGCTATACTTTCGCAACGGTGATGAAGCTCACCGCAACCGCGCCGCAGGCGCTGATGGCTTCTACAGAGATTCTGTAGGAGTTTTTTTTATTGCCGGGACGGCCCAGCGGCCGGACAGGCACGAGGAAGTGGTTGCAGCATGGAAAATATGCTTGTGATCGGCACCGGCGGCTTTTTCGGCGCCGCCAGCCGCTATGCGGTCGCCCAGTGGGTCGGCGAGCGCTGGGGCCGCAGCTTCCCCATGGGAACGCTGGCGGTCAACCTGACCGGCTGCTTCCTCATCGGCCTGCTCATGTTCCTGCTGAGCGAGAAACTGCTGGTGAATCCGCTGTGGCGCTCGCTGCTGGTGATTGGTTTTCTGGGCGCCTACACGACTTTTTCCACTTTCGAATATGAGACAGGTAACCTGCTTACCGACGGCGAATTCCTGTACGCCGCAATCAATATCGCGGCCAGCGTTCTGTGCGGTTTCGCGGCCCTGAAGCTCGGCGAACTGCTGGCGAGGATCATCTAGGAGGCATCTTTGTTCACCGGCCCGGCAAAAAAGCTGATCGTGTACGTGGACGAGCGGGACAAGCTCCATCACAAACCTGTTTACGAGGTCTTGGTCGACATCCTGCACCGGAACAGGATCCTGGGCGTCAGCGTCTTCAGAGGGATCGGCGGATACGGCTCCGATGGAGTCATGCACACCGCCAAAATGCTGGAGCTTTCCACCGACCTGCCGGTCAAGATCGAAGCGGTCGATTCCGAGGCCAAGATCTTCGAGGTGCTCCCCGAGATCGCAGAGGCCGTGGAAAAAGGCCTGGTGGAAGTCTCCGACACGAACGTGATCAAATGCTGCCGCCAGAAAGCCGGGGGACTGTAGCGCCGCACCGCGTTCAGCCGCAAGCGTAGCCCCCTCCCGCGCCCGATGCTAGAATCATTCCATGCGCATCCTGGCGATCTCGGACATCCACGGCAACATCGATGCTCTTGACGCGATCGACGAGCAGTACGACGCGGTCCTGTTTTTGGGAGACGCGGTTGATTACGGGCCCGACCCCGCCGCCTGCATCGACTGGCTCCGGGAACGCGAGGCCATCCGTGTGCGCGGCAACCACGACAACGCCGTCGCCTTCAGGATGGAATGCGGCTGCGGCGAGAAGTTCCTGCATCTTTCCCGGGCCACGCGCGAGTTTACATGGAGTGTTCTGGACGGCGAGAGGCTCGCCTGGATCGGCGAGCCGGAAACAAGCCTGAACCTGCAGTCCGGCGGCCGGCGCATCCTGGCGGTCCATGCTTCTCCCAGCGACAACCTGTTCAGGTACGTGACCCCGCAGACAAGCGACGAGGATCTGGCCGCCGAGGCGGCGCTGACGGATGCGGATATCGTCCTCATGGGGCACACTCACCGGCCATTCCGGCGCGACGCCGGAGGGAAACTTATGCTCAACACCGGCAGCGTCGGTCAGCCGCGGGATGGCATCGCCATGGCCAGCTACGCGGTCATCGAAGACGGCGAGGTGCAGCTCAAGCGGGTGCAATATGACATCGAGGCGGCAGTGGCCAGGCTCAGGCGGCTGCCTCTCGACGAGCTGGTGATCAGCGAGCTCGTCCACATCCTCGAGCACGCGGGAATGCCGGAATAGATGGAAGGCCAGCTGCCGGTCGACGACGTGCCTGACGCCAAAGGAATAGATACGGCCGCGGAAGTCGAGACCGGCACTCTTCCCGCGGCGCCCCAGCCGCCCTCGCCGATACCAGGCATCAGCCGCAATGTGTTCATCCTCGGCATCACGAGTTTTCTCACCGACCTTTCGACCGAGATGATCTACCCGCTGGTGCCGCTCTTTCTCACCTCCGTGCTGGGAGCGCCCTTTTTCGTTGTCGGACTGATCGAGGGAATCGCCGAAAGTACCGCCAGCACCCTGAAGATCTTTTCCGGCTGGCTGTCTGACCGCATGCGCCGCCGGCTGCCACTGACCGTGCTGGGTTACGGCATTTCCGCCCTGGCCAAGCCCCTGCTGGCGGCGGCCACCGTCTGGCCAGCCGTGCTCGCGCTCCGTTTCGGCGACCGGCTCGGCAAGGGCATCCGCAACCCGCCCCGCGACGCACTCATCGCGGACTCCTCTCCGCCGTCCAGCCGCGGCCGCGTCTTCGGCTTCCACCGGACCATGGACACCGCCGGCGCCGCTTTGGGCGCGCTGACGGCGCTGGCCGCACTGGGGCTCATGGGCGAACGTTACCGGCTCATCTTCCTTATCTCGGCCATACCGGCGGCGCTGGGAGTCGGCAGCCTCTTCCTCGTCCGGGAGCACGTCCACCCGCATAAACGCACGCGGCCGCCGCGGCTGTCCCTGTCGCAGCTCGACCATCGCTTCAAAATGTTCCTGCTGGCCAGCGCCATATTTTCGCTGGGCAACTCCAGTGATGCATTTCTGATCCTCCGGGCGAAGAACCTCGGTCTGTCGGCATTCGCGGCCGTCTTCGCCTACGTGATCTACAACGTGGTGTACGGCGCTGTTTCGATGCCGGCGGGCTCGCTGTCGGACCGCATCGGCCGGCGGCGGATAATCGCTGCCGGTTTCGTGGTTTTCTCATTGGTCTACCTGGGGTTTGCCATCGCTGGCGGAGCGGCGCTGGTCTGGCCCCTGTTCGCAATCTACGGCCTTTACATGGCGATGACCGAGGGCGTCGGCAAGGCCTTCGCTGCCGACATGGCGCCCGCCCGCATCCGCGGCACGGCGATGGGTACCTATCAGACCGTGATCGGACTGCTGTCCTTTTTCGCCAGCCTGATCGCGGGAATCCTCTGGGACGCGATCGGCCCGTACGCTCCCTTTATCTTCGGCGCCGGCCTGAGCCTGCTGGCCGCGGGCGTGCTCCTGGCCGCGCTGGGCAACAAAGCCGCTGCTTCTGTCTGACGATCCCGGGGTACTATAATTTAAGAACGAAATGCCGATGATGCCGATCAATTAAACAGGGAAGGACGGGGCCATGGCAATCCAGCAACAAAAGAACCCCGAGGAAGATTCCGGGAAAAAATCCGCCGGTGGGAAAACGGAGTCGCGGCCGGTGATTGTCCATAGCCACGCCGGCTACAAGCGGGACGAACGGCCGCGCGCATTCGAGCTGGACGGACACCGTCTCACGGTCCTTTCGATCAGGAAAACCTGGCAGGAAGAACTGCCAGAGGGCAATGGCCGCAAAACGGTCTTCCGCGTTCATGCCCACGACGGGCGCAACTACGATCTGGCCGTCGACGCCACCACCGGCCAGTGGACACTGGAACCGTTCAAGCGCGACCGTGCCTGAACCAGCTCCCATCCACCCGCAGCCCGAGCTCAGACGCGATCCGATCACAGGCGACTGGGTGATACTGGCCGCCGGCCGCGGCCGGCGTCCACACGCGCCGGCTCCGTCCGGCAAGAAGGAGCAGCCACCTGAAGATTGTCCTTTCTGTCCCGGGCTGGAAGACCTCACCCCGCCCGAGATATGCGCCATTCGCGAAGGCGGCGGCCGGGACTGCTCCGGCTGGAGCGTGCGCACTATGCCCAACAAGTTCCCCATCCTGGTCAGCGACGCGCCCCATGCCGGCTCCGAGCGCACCATCTCACCCGACCGCCGGCCCGCCACCGGCAGCAGCGAGGTCATCGTGGATTCGCCGGTCCACGGCAAAGCGCCCTGGGAAATCGGTGCCAGCCAGGTACAAGATATGCTGGAGATGTACCGCGACCGCTTCATAGCCCTGAAGGCAGAGGGCCGCACCAGTTACGTGCACATCATCCGCAATCATGGCGCCGCGGCCGCGTCATCGCTCGAGCATCCGCATTCACAGCTGTTCGGGCTGCCGTTCATCCCGCCGGTGGTCGATGCCGAGCTCAATGGATTCGCCAGCGCCTATCCCGGCCAGGCCGGATGCATCCTTTGCGACATCGTCCGCGAGTCGGAGGAAGAGCGAAGCCGGCTGGTGATGGCCACCGACGGCTTTGTGGTCTTCAGCCCGTTCGCGGCACGGCTGCCTTATGAAACGTGGATCGTTCCCCGGAGGCATCAGCCGCGGTTCGAGGATTGTGACCGGCTCGGGGAACTGTCTGAAGTGATGACCGAGGTGCTGCTGCGCTACCGCGACCGGCTCGACGATCCGCCGCTCAACTACTGGATTCACAGCTACCCGCTCCACGGCGAATCGCGTCCCTACCACTGGCACCTGGAGATCCTGCCACGGCTGACGGTTCCCGGCGGCCTGGAGCTTGGCGCAGATGTGTGGGTCAACATCATGGCGCCGGAAGAAGCGGCGGCGCAACTGCGCTAGCGGGTTTATCTTCCAGCGGCAGCCTCAGGTTGCGGCGGCGCGTCTCACGTACAGTTTCAGGATGAACGGCGCGATGTGCTGGCTCTCCACTTCGGTCCAGCTCCCGGCCAGGCCCTGGTAAACGCTGTTTCCCGCGGCGTAATCCATGTCAGGACCGTCGCCCGTAATCACCCAGACCCTCGAGGCAGCCCCAGATTGACCGCCTCGCACGGCGGCAACCTGAGCGTCAGGCACTTCCGCTGCCGGCTTCTCATGCAGTGGGTCGCACTGCCGATCCGAAGCGGATAAAACAGGGGCGAAGGTGGTAACATACCTGCGAGCAAAAGGAGGAGCAACCGCATGAAAGCTGACAGGGAAATCCGGCTGACACGGCTCGCGCACGGCTCCGGCTGAGCGTGCAAGCTGAGTCCGTCGGACTTGCAGGAAGTTCTTAAAATAATGCCGCCGCACCGGGACGCAAACATCCTCGGTGGATTCGATTCCGGTGAGGATTGCTCCATTTACCGCATCTCGGAAGACATGGCCATCGTGCAGACGGTCGATTATTTCACGCCGGTGGTGGACGACCCCTACCAGTACGGCGCCATCGCGGTGGCCAACGCGCTCAGCGACATCTACGCGATGGGCGCCAGGCCACTGTTCGCGCTGAATGTCGTCGGCTTCCACGCCAAAGGGCTGCCACTGGAGATCCTCAAGGAGATCATGCGCGGCGGGCTGGAAAAGGCTCGGGAGGCCGGCATCGAGATCATCGGTGGCCACACCGTTGACGACCGCGAGCCCAAATACGGGGTCGCGGTGACGGCGCTGGGAAATCCGGCGGACCTGGTTTACAACTCTACCGCCCGGGCTGGCGACGTACTGTTCCTTACCAAGCCGCTCGGACTGGGCATCCTCACCACGGGAATCAAGCGCGGCACCACCAGCCAGGCCGGCATCGACCGGGCGATCGAGGTCATGTTGCGGTTAAACAGCGACGCGTCGGAGGCCATGGTGAGCGTGGGTGTCAGCGCCTGCACTGACATCACCGGCTATGGCCTGCTGGGCCACATGGTCGAGATGACCCGCGGCAGTGGAGTCGGCGCCCGCGTCCACGCGCGAGCAGTTCCCGTGATCCAGGCCGCGCGGGACATGATCGGCGCGGACCTTGGCGCCGTGCCCGGCGGTTCCAAGAGGAACCTCGAGTACGTCAAGCGGTATGTGAATTTCGACCCCGGCATCACGGAGGAGGAACGGCTGATACTGGCGGACGCGCAAACGTCCGGAGGACTGCTGATCGCGTGCCCGGCGGAAAAGGCCGACCGGCTGGAACAGGCGCTACGCCAGGCCGGGACGATCACCGCAGCCCGTATCGGGATCATTGAAGCTGAGGACGATACCGGCCGCATCGACGTCGTCCCCTAGAGCGCCGGCGTTTTTCCGAGAGTAGTGCGCCGCGAAACAGCGGGGGCAGGCCTCAGGCGGCCTGGGGACGCTCAGTCTGAAGCACCGTCTGCAGCAATGCCTCGAGCTCTTCCAGATTGAACGGTTTGGAAAGATAAGGCTTGCCGAGTTCGGAGAGATATCCCTGGGTGCTCGGGTTGATCGAGTCGCCAGAAATGAAGATGAACCGGTCGGTCATCGCCGGATCTATTTCGCGCACAGCCTTGAAAAGCGAGGGGCCGTCCATGCCGGGCATCTTGACGTCGCTGACGATGCAGTCGACTGTACGCTGTTTCAGGATCGCCAGCGCCACATTGCCATTCTTGGCCGTTTCCACCTCGTGGCCGTTTCGCCGCAGAGTTTCCGCCACCACTTCGCGGATGCTGCTTTCGTCGTCGACCAGCAGCACTTTACCGGTAAGGTGTTCCGGCCGCTCCGGCTCGCGCGCGGATACGCCGATCACCCCGGCCGCCGCCACCGGCAGCTCGACGACGATCGCCGCTCCAGGACCGGCGCCTGACTCCACCCAGATGCGACCGTCGTGTTCCTCGACGAGGCCGTAGCAGACACTGAGCCCAAGCCCGGTGCCCTTGCCGACGTCCTTGGTAGTAAAAAACGGGTCGAAAATGCGGTCGTGCAGCTCTTCCGGAATCCCCGGACCGTCGTCTGCAAAGACAACGCGGATGTTGCCCTGGGTTTTTCCGGTGGAAACCTTCAACAATCCCGAGCCGCTGGTTTCCAGCATCGCCTGTTCGGCGTTGGTGATCAGATTAAGAAAGACCTGCTGCAGCTGGTGCGGGTCGGCCATCGTCCGCGGCAGGTCTTCGCAGAGGCTGGTCTCGACCTGGATGTTGTTGACCCGCAGGTCATAACCCTTCAGCTCCAGCGAGTCCTTCACGACATCATTGATGTCGACCAGGCTTCGCTCTGCCTTGTGCTTGCGAGCAAAAGACAGCAGATGCCGAACGATCCTGGTGGCGCGCTCGGCCTCACGGCGGATGGCCTCGGCGTCGCGCTTCACATTCTCATCGATGTCCTGCGATAACAGCAGTTCTGAATAACCGATGACGCCCGTGAGCGGGTTGTTGATCTCGTGGGCGACGCCGGATACCAGCTGTCCGACCGCCACCATCTTCTCTGACTGCAGAAGTTGCTGGCGCATGCGTTTGGCCTCGGTGATGTCACGCAGGAAATGAACCGCGCCCACGGTCTGGCCGTCGGCGTCGAACATTGTGTCGACGGAAAGTTCGAGCAAGCGCCCATCTGCTGTTTCCTGCTCGGCTCGCGCCGGTCCATCTACCAGCGACGCATGGGACATAGGACAATTGCCCAGCTCGTGTGAAGAGTTGTGGATCATTTCGTAACATCTCCGCCCCAGCAGGCCATCGATGGTCCCACCCAGCATCGCCGCAGCGGCGGCATTCAGGCGCTTGATGTCATGGTTATTGCCTACGATTACGATGCCTTCGGTGACGCTGTCAAAGGTCGCCTCCCATTCGGCCTTGGCATGAGAAACGTCCTCGAACAGCTGCTGGTTGGCGATCGCCAGCGCGACGAAGCCGGCGACCGGTTTCAGCTCTTCCAGATCAGCCTCGCAGTAAGCATCTTTTTTCATGCTGGACAGGTTCAGCGAGCCGATGACCTGGCCCTTGGCCACCAGCGGCACCAGCAGCTGCGAGCGGAATCCTTCGGCTGCCAGCTGCTCCTGTCCCTGACTGACGCTGCCGGCGGTGATATCCCCGGAAAGGTAGGGCTCTCCCGATCTGATGACCAACCCTGGGAGCGAGCCGGCAGCCGGGAACACCGGCTTTTCTTTCCAGGCCCGGGGACCGATGCCACTCTGGGCCAGGCTCCTGAGCAAACCGCCGCCGACATCGATCGCGATACTGAGCCGGTCAAAACCGACAAGCTTCCGTGTCTCACTGATGAACTCATCGAATACCTCGTCCAGCTCCAGGCTTGATCCCAGCGCCGCCAGCAGCCTGCTTCTGGCCAGCGCCTTGTCCGTGTGCTGCAACGACTCCTGATAAAGAATAGCATTGTCCAGAGCAGCGCCGACCTGCATCCCGACCAGAGTCATCAGTCTCATGTCGTCCTCGGAAAACTCTCCCTGGCGGCTGGCGACCAGGGAAATTACCCCCAGGTTCCGGTTCTTCGATTTTAACGGCGCCCCCACGTATGAAAGCAGCCCGGCCTCCACAACCTCTGGCGTAACCGACTTCGACTCTTTCAGATCGTTATCGATCAGCGAGCTTTCTATTTCCAGAATATGCTGGGGGCACCCCTGTCCCCTGGACAGGCGTCCG
>JAJYLK010000015.1 GCA_021787775.1 Actinomycetes bacterium
GTGGAACCGGATTTTCTGGAGCCGCTGGCAGAACGGGCTCAGACCACCCCCGGGGCAGGCATTTTCGGCGGCAAGATCTTCTACGCCGAGCCGCCTGACCGGCTCTGGTTCGCCGGCGGACGCATCGACCGCCGGCGCGGCCTGACTACGCACATCGGCCAGGATCTGCCTGATTCGCCAGCCTTCGACCGACCCGGGAAGGTTGACTACATCACCGGCTGCCTGCTGCTGGCGCCCGCTTCCCTTTATGAAAAGCTGGGCCTGCTGGACGAGCGCTATTTCATGTACGCCGAAGAGGTCGATCTTTGCCTGCGGGCGCGGCGGGCCGGCCTGGTTTCCTTTTATGAGCCACGCTCGGTCATCCATCATCGCGTCTCGCGGTCGATGGGCGGCGCTTACAGGCCGCTCTACTCCTACTATCAGGTGCGCAACCTGCTGGAAGCCTACCGCCAGCACCTGGACTGCGGAAGGCTGTCCCTGCCGATGCTCAGGCTGGCGTGGCATCTGGCAGGGTATCAGGGCTACATCGCGCTAAGGGCGCATCGCGGCGCGGCAGGTCCGTACCTCGCGGCCCTGTTCACGGGATGGCTGGATTTCCTCCGCGGAAGATTCGGCGCGAATCGCCACGCGTGGTTGGCATGAGCGCCCGCGAGTTTTCGCCTCCCGCTAACCGTTTGAAACTTCTCATGCTCGCTCCGGTAGTGCCTTTTCCTCCCGATGCGGGGCTTAAAGTCCGCGTATTCAACCTTGCAAAAGAGCTGGCCGGGAGACATGAAGTCCATCTGTTCTGTCTTGGGCGTGACATGACCGATCCGTCAGCGGCGGCGGCAATACGGGATGCTGGCATCACTCTGACGGTTATCAAAAAACCGCCGGTTGGCCTGATGGAGAAGGTGGCGGTATATCTGGACCGTCTCGTTCATGGAGTGCCTGAACCATATATCCTTTCCTGGGAACGGACGATCTTCCGCGAGTTGATGGCGATTGATCCGGCCGGCTTTGATGCCGTCATCGCCGAGCATCTGTTCATGGCGCGGTATGCCACCCGGTTGAATATGGTGAAGGTCATTACGGAGCATAATGTCGAGGGTGATCTGGCGATTCAACTTGCGAAGGCGCTGCCTCCCGTCACCCGCTGGCTCAGGAAAGCCGAAGCCGCCTGGATCACGCATTACGAGAAAAGAATGTTGCGTTTTTTTAGCGCGGTGATTGCCGTCAGTGAACCGGACCGGCTGGCGCTGCAGGCAATGAGCGAAGCGCCCGTGACCACTGTGGGCAACGGCGTGGACTGCGCACGCTTCACCAGCGCATTCGAGGCGCCGCATCCGGCGGAGCTGCGGCTACTGTTCCTTGGGCTGCTGAGCTACCAGCCCAACGAGGAAGCGGTCGAGTGGTTCACGCGCAAAGTGCTGCCGCTGATCAGGACGAACTTTCCGGAGGCTGTCCTGACGATCGCCGGCGCCGAGCCATCCGCGCGTGTGCTGTCACTGGATAACGGCGACAGCGTCCGCGTCACCGGTCCGGTTTCCGATGTTCTGCCGAGTTACCGGGACAGTTCGCTGATGGTGGTGCCGTTGCTTCAGGGGGGCGGCTCGAGGCTGAAGGTCCTGGAAGCGTTTGCTGCCGGAGTCCCGGTTGTTTCCACAAGCAAGGGAGCCGAAGGATTGCTGGCCGAGGACGGCACACACCTGTTGATCGCTGACGCGGCGGCCGATTTTGCCGCCGCGGTTAGCAGGCTGCTGGAGGATGAGGAGCTCTACATGCGGTTGCGCAGGAACGCCCGTAAGCTCGTGGAATCACGCTATGATTGGCCGATCCTGGCTGCCGATCTGGAGACGGTGCTGCGGGGGGTTGTTGAGGATCAGGGAAAGCTGAATTGAGGAATGCAGCATAATAAACCAAAGATATGGATTGTAGTCTTTACGGGCAATACCGGCCTGACTCATTACAGCTATTGTCTGGCATCAGCTTTGCAGGAGGCGGGACACGAAGTCTCGCTGGTGACGAACGAAAACTATGATCTCGGTGGGCTGGGGGCCGCTTTCCCCGTCATCCGTCTCTTCGGTCGCACCCGCCGCTACCTGCTGGACCTGTTGCGGTTCTGGCGGCTCTTCCGGCTGGAGCGGCCGGCCATCGTCCATTACCAGGGGCCGCTGAAGTACCCGCTGGCGGAGCTGCCCCTGCTGGCGTTGCAGCGGTATTCAGGGGCGGGCCTGGTCTACACTGCTCATGACTGGCTGCCGCACCATCGCCGATTTTATCATTCAGTTCTTTACCGCCGGTACTACCGCCAGTTTGATTGTGTCATCGTCCACTCCGGCGCCGGGCGTGCGTTTCTCGCAAACCGGATGGGGTTGCAACCGGATCGCCTTGCCGTGATCCCGCATGGCAGCTACGGTTTTTTCAACACCGACCCGGATATGACCGCGGAACGGGCCCGGCAGCGGCTGGGCCTGGACGGACGGCGGTTCTGGTTCCTGTTTTTCGGACATATCGCGCCGCATAAAGGGCTGACTGACGCGCTCGAAGCGCTGGCAGCGATTCCCGATAGCGGGGGAGCGGTCCCCGTAGGCCTGCTTGTCGCGGGAGACCCGGGAGGATGGAGCATGGAGCCGTACAGCCAGCTCATCGACCGGCTGCAGTTGGCGGAACGGGTCGATCTGCGGATCGGCCATATTCCTTTTGATGATGTGCAGCTTTATGTCAAGGCAGCCGACGCGATGCTGCTGCCATACCGCGAATCTTCCACCAGCGGCGTGGCGCACGTGGCGCTTGGCTTTGCTAAGCCGGTTGTGGCGACTGATGTGGGGGGGATGGCTGACACCATTGAGGATGGGAAGACTGGTCTGCTCACACCGCCCGGTGACGTTGAGGCGCTGGCAGCGGCGATGCGGGTGCTGGCGCGTGATGAAGAGTGCCGGCGGTCCCTGGCCAGGGGTTGGGAGAAAACGCATGAACGATTTTCATGGGATCGTATCGCTGGCCTGACAAAAGATGTCTATGCGTCAATCTGGTGATGGACCTCAGATAGCCGAACAACCTGGGAGGAGTGATCCGGGACAATGAAGATTTTGATGCTCGTTAACTGGCCGATACATTACCTGTCGCGGGACAGGGTCGATATCCAGCCTCCTGACAAGCAGTTGAGCGGTCAGTCTTACTGGTTCTTTCGACACTGGCCTGAAGCCGGCGCTGAGGTCCACGTGCTCGATGTTTCCCGGGTGCCATGGGTGTACACGCTGGAAAAGAAGGTAATCCGGTTCTACGTGCTTCAGTCGTTGCGGGCGATGGTGCGCGCCAATGATTATGACCTGATAATTTCACATGGCGCCCAGAGCGGCGTCGTGCTGGCGGCGTTCAGGCGGCTGGTTGGCCGCAAAATGCCGCCTCATATCATCATCGATGTCGGCTGCTTCAACGGCGGCCGGGAGCGTCGCCTGGAGCTTGCGCCGATTTGTTACGCTGCCCGTTCGCTGGCCGGCGTCATCTATCATGCATCGGTTCAGCGGGAATACTACCAGCGGAATATGCCATGGCTGCCGGTCCGGTTCGTGCGATTCGGCGTCGATGATGAGTTCTTTCAACCGCTCGGTCTCGAGACTGAGGATTATATCGTGGCGGCTGGCATTTACCAGCGGGATTATCAAACTTTGTTGAAGGCCTGGAGTATGTTGCCTGCCGGGAAGATGCGCCTGAAGATCCTGGGTGTGAAAAAAATCCAGGGCGAGTTGCCGGCCGGTGTTGAGCTAATCGACTGGCTTTCAATCGACGCTTTCAAGGAGGAGATCGGCCGCTCCCGGTTCGTGGTGCTGCCACTTAACTACCGCAGGTATGCTTACGGTCAAATGTCGCTGCTGCAATCGATGGCGATGGCCAAACCTGTGCTGGTCAGCCGGGTTCCGAGCATGGTCGACTATGTGACTGATGACGTTGACGCTCTCTTCGCAGAGCCTGGAGATGCCGGCGACATGGCACGCAAGCTGAAGCTGCTCTGGGATGATCCAGCCCTGGCAGCGAGCTTGGGAGCGGCAGCCCGGTCGACCGCTGAAAGGCTCAACGAGGCCGGCATGGCCGCCGGCATCCATGCGTTTATCCGCGAGATCGTCAGATAAAGCGGCGGATATGTTTCAGGCAGCGCCAGGATTTTTCATTTCTGCCCCGGGTCCGTGGGAAGTTTCCCCGCGCGGCTGATATTTTCATCTGGCATATCGCTGGCCATTATATCTTGCTAGAATTTGCAGAGAGACTGCCGCTGGCGGCTTTTTTCGGTAGGAAGAGTCGTTCGGAAGCCGGGAGTCTCTGACCCCGTGACGGATGTTCAATCCGAAAAGGATAACTTTCTTTGAAAGTCCTTCAGATAAATAAGTTCTGGCGCGTGCGCGGCGGCAGCGAACGTTACGTGTTCGAACTGTCGCGGCTGCTTCAGGAGCATGGTCATGAGACCATCCCCTTCGCGATGCGTGATCCGGCCAACGAGCCCAGTCCATATTCGTCGCTGTTCGTCTCGCCGGTGGAGCTCTCTGACCCTTACCGCCTCGGCCTCATGCAGCGGCTGGGCACGGCGGCGCGCATCCTGCGTTCGCGGGAAGCCGGGCGCAACATGACGGTGCTGGCCGATCTGACGCACCCAGACGTCGCCCACTGCCACAACATCTATCATCATCTCTCGCCTTCGATCCTGCCACCGCTTCAGAAGCGGGGGATAGGCATCGTCATGACGCTGCACGACTACAAGCTCATGTGTCCGGCGCTGCGCTTCTTCAACGGCGGCGGCGTTTGCGAGCGCTGCCGGCCGCTGCATTACGGCAGCTGCTTCTCGGGCAAGTGCGTGAAGGGCTCGCGCGCCGCCAGCCTGCTGTGCGCGGTGGAGATGTTCTATCACGACGCTACCAGGGCCTATACCGGCCGGATCGACCGCTTCATCGCGCCCAGCCGTTTTATGGCCGACAAGTTGCTGGAGCAGGATGTGCCGCCGGAAAAGGTAGTCGTCATCCCCAATTTCATCGACACTGCCAGCTGGCAGCCGGGGGAAGGCGAACGCGACTATGTATTGTTTGCGGGCAGGATGTCGCTGGAGAAGGGCGTCGAGACCCTGATTCGGGCAATGGCGAAGCTTCCCGACATTCCGCTGAAGATCGCCGGCACCGGTCTGCTGGAACGCGAATACCGCACGATTGCCCACGAGCTGGGCGCCTGCAATATCGAGTTCCTTGGCTTCCGGTCCGAGAAGGAGGTGCGCCGCCTGACGCAGGGCGCCCGTTTTTCCGTCGTGCCGTCGGAGTGGTACGAGAATGCGCCCATGACCATCCTGGAATCATTCGCCTGCGGTACGCCGGTAGTGGGGGCGCGCATCGGGGGCATTCCGGAGCTGGTTCGCGAGGGGCAGACCGGCATGCTGTTCGAGCCGGGCGACATCGCCGGCCTGCGGCGCGTGATTGAGTCGCTCTGGGACCGCGGCGGGCCGTGTGCGCAGATGGGCACTGCCGCCCGCCAGCTGGCGGAAGATGAGTATTCGCCGGCGACCCACTATGATAAAATTTTAGATGTCTATCAACAGGTAAAGAGGACTTAAGATCAAACTCCCTTACGATGCAGTCATTGCGGTCACCTACCGCTGCAACGCGCGCTGCCTGATGTGCAACATCTGGCAGACCGAGGACGCCGGGGACCTCGACGCCGCGCTGCTGACGAAGCTGCCGGACACCCTGCGTTACGTCAATCTCAGCGGCGGCGAGCCGTTTCTCAGGCGCGACCTGCCGGAGCTGGTCGACGCGGTGATGGCGGCCAGCCCCAGGGCGCAGATCATCATCTCCACCAACGGCCTGGTGTCGCAGGCACGCGTGCGGGAGGCAGCCACCGGTTTCCGGCAGCGCTATGGCGACCGTGTCGGCCTCGGCATCTCGATAGACGGCATCGGCGCGACCCACGACCGTATCCGTGGCATCGACGGCGCCTTCGACCGGGCCACTGAACTGGTGAAAGCGCTCCGAAGCGATGGTATGACAAACCTGCGCCTGGCTTTCACGGCCGTGGACGAGAACGTCCAGGATTTCTATCAGGTTTATCGCCTGTCGCAGGAGCTGGGGGTGGAGTTCACTTCGGCTGTCGCCCAGGGCTCTTCCCATTACTTTCAGAAGGACAGCACCAGCGCACTGAAGCTGGAGGAGCTGCGCGGGCAGCTGGACCGCGTCGCTGCCGGCGAGCTGTCCAGCACCTCGCCGAAGCGCTGGGCCCGCGCCTACTTCGAGCGCGGTCTTTATGACTTCGCCCGCGGGGAAGGGCGCCCGCTGGCCTGCCTGGCGGCCGATGACTTCTTTTTCATGAGCCCCGCTGGTACCATTTATGCGTGTAATGTACTGGACCTTCCCCTGGGCAATCTGCGCGATGCGAGCTTCGAGGAGATCTGGACGTCGCCCGCAGCGGTCAAGGCAAGGGAGGCCGTGGCCAGCTGCGGCATGGGCTGCTGGATGGTTTGTACCGCTCGCACGGCGATCAAGCGCAATCCGCTGCGGGTCGCCGGCTGGGTGGCGGCCGGCAAGGTGAAGGCCGCGCGCGGCAAACCGGTGCTGTGAGGGACCGTTGCGAATAGCGGTTCTGGGGACCAAGGGCATCCCGGCCCAGTTTGGCGGTATCGAGCGCCATTGCGAGGAGCTGTATCCCCGGCTGGCGGAGCGTGGCCACGAGGTCACGATCTTCGTGCGCAGCTGGTATTCTCCGGTGCGGGGACCGTACCGCGGCGTGAATCTGCGGCTGGCGCCGACGCTTAATCGCAAGGGGCTGGACGCCTTCTTGCACACCGCCGCCGGCTCGGTGCTCACGCTGGGGGAAAATTTTGACATAGTTCATTATCATGGCATCGGCCCGTCGCTTTTCAGTTTCATGCCCGAGCTCAGGCGCACGAAGACGGTGGCCACGGTGCACGCGCTCGACTGGCAGCGGGCCAAATGGGGGAGGGGAGCGCAGGCGGTTCTCAGGGCCGGTGAGTGGGCGGCGGCGCATTTTCCCGACCGGACCATCGTCGTCTCGCAGGAGCTGAAACGGTATTTCCGGGCGAAATATCACCGTGAGACCACCTTCATCCCCAACGGGGTCACATTTGCGCCCAGGCCGCGCGCGTCGGCGCTTTTAAAGCCGCTGGGGATCGTTCGGGGCAAGTACATCCTTTTTCTGGGCCGGCTGGTGCCGGAAAAAGGCTGCCATGACCTGATCCGGGCCTACAGGGGGCTGGATACGGATTTGCCGCTGGTGGTGGCGGGCGGCTCAAGCCATTCGGACGAATATGTCCAGAGCCTGAAGGCGCTGGCCGCCGGTGACGGGCGCATCATCTTCACCGGCAACGTCGAAGGTGAGCTGCTCAGGCAGCTGTCGGCGCACGCGGCGGTGTTTGTGCTGCCGTCGCTGCTGGAGGGATTTCCAATCGTCATCCTGGAGATGCTCTCTTACGCGGTGCCGATCCTGGCGGCTGACATCGGTCCCTCGCAGGAGGCGCTGGCCGGGGGCGAGTACGGCGGGCTTTACCGCGCCGGCGATGTCGCCGATCTGAAACAGGAACTGGGTGTGGCGCTGGCCGGCCTGCCGGAGTTGAAACAGAAGGCGGAGGCCGGCAGGAAACATATCCGGAAAGCAAATGACTGGGACGAGATTGCCAAGCAGACGGAGAGTCTATATGAAGAAGTTCTGCGCTGACAGATTTTCATCTCCGGCCGCACGGCTGGCTCAGCGGCTGAAGGCCGGCCTGGGCGGCGCCGCGCCGGCCGCGGCCGGCGCCGACGTCAAGCTGCTGGAATCGGCGCTTGCCGGAGATACGCCGTTCCTGTGGGCACGGAAGAAGAAACGCAAGCCAGCGCCGGCGCCCAAACCGGTCGAGAAGAAGAAGCCGCGCAAGGTGGCCGCGCCCGGCGGTCAACCCTCCCGCAACCGGCAGAAAAGCCTTGCGGAGCGGGCGGAGAAAGGCATCGGCAGCTGGTACGCCCGCGCCGGGCTCGACGATTACTCCGGCAAGGAGTGGGCGCGGCTGGGGATGGTCCTGGGCGGCATCGCCATCGTCCTGCTGCTGTATTCGTTCAACGCCGGCGGCTATTTCGTGATCCAGCGCGGCTGGGGCGAGCTGGTCATCCTTTACCTGCTGATCATCGGCGTGGTGTTCGGCCTGCCGCTCGCCGGCAGGATGACACGTCTGGGCATCGCCACAACCGCTGTTTTTGGCGCCTACAGCCTCTGGATCCTGGTGTCGGTCACCTGGTCGCTGACTCCGGCCAACAGCCTGATCGAATTCGCGCGCGCGGCCCTGTACCTGGGCGGGTTCGCGCTGGTCTACCTGTTCCTTTCCCGCCGGGACTGGATGGCCTGGCTGGGACATCTGTTTGTCGCCATCGCCTTTATCGTCGCGGTGGCTTCGCTTTTACACGACAAGGTCTATCCGCCGGCCCAGTTTGATTTTGACGCCCGCCTGAGCTGGCCGCTCACCTACTGGAACACCGTGGCCATGATGATGGTGATGGCGTTTCCGATCGGCCTGCGGGCGATTTCGCGCCGGGGGATCAACCCCCTGATCCGCGCCCTTTATGGCGGTGCCCTGTTCATGATGCTAACGGTGCTGTTCTTCACATTTTCGCGTGCCGGCCTCGGCCTGCTCGCCGTCGCCCTGGGCATCTACCTGCTGTTCGCCATCGATCGCCTGCGGGCGCTGTTGCAGACGGGCATGGCTGTACTGTGGACCGGCGCTGTCATCGCCGGCTGCTACCTGTTCGCCCCGGCGATGATGATCCTGTGCAATTACAATCAGAACACGTGTCCTGCCGGTCCCACTCCCGACGTGCGTGCCAGCCAGGGACACATCCTGGGGATTATGACGCTCTTCCTCTTTGCCGGAGCCATGGCCAGCCAGCTGCTGGTTTGGTGGCTTGACCGGCGCGTCAGCCTCAGCGCGGTGCTGGCGCGCAAGATCGGCGTCGGCCTGGGCATGGCAGGCGTTGCGGTAGTTCTTGCCGCGGGCGGCTTCGTCCTGGTCAAGGAAGGCGGCCCAGTGGCAATGGTCCGCAAGGAAGTCGATTCGTTTTCTTCCACCCAGATCAACGATCAGACCACCAACGCCAGCCAGCGGCTACTCTCCACCGAGACGCAGCGTCCCCAGGAATACAAGGTGAGCATGGAAACTTTTGCCGCGCATCCGCTGACAGGCACAGGCCCCGCGACATGGGATCTGGCCTGGCTGGCGAAGCGCCCCGCTTTTACTACCAATGGCACGGTCCGCGAGATCCCGATCAAGAACGGACATTCCATCTTCTTTGATGCCCTGGCGGAGGTGGGCATCATCGGCGCCGGCCTGCTGGCCGGCTTCATCGTGCTGTTCTTCGTCAACTCCATCCGTGATCTGCGCTTCCTCGGCCGCAGCCGCCACCGCGAGCTGTACGGCGCATTTTTCGCCGCGTGCGCGGTGCTGATCCTGCACTCATTCATGGACTGGGACTGGCAGATGCCGGTCATCTACCTGTCGTTCTTCTTCTTTGCCGGCGGGCTGCTGCGGTACGGCGTGATCTCGCGCCGGATGGCCGGCGCCAATGGCGGAGAAGAGGATGGAGAAGCCGGTGCGGCCGGGAACAGGGAAGGCGGTACGCTTAAGCGTCTGCTGGACTGGAAATGGCTGCTGACGGCCGGCTGCCTGCTGGTGACACTGCTGACCATTGCTTTGATGGTGACGGAGAGCGGCATCGAGAATGACGGCAATCTGATCCAGGTCGCCAACCAGTATGAGAACCAGAACGACCGTAACGGCGCCGAGGTGCAGTTCCTGTCGCTGGAAACGTCAGCCGTGCGGGCGCATAAATTCGATCCTCTCGATGCCCAGCCGCTCCGGGACGAGGCGATTGCCAATGAGGGCGAAGGGATTTATCTGGCCAACACGGGGCAGCAGGAGCTGGGGCAGCAGAAGATCGACAAGGCCCTGGACCTGCTGAACCAGGCGCGTGACCTGGAACCAAACAATTACAAGATCTACGCGGACATGGGGCGGATCTATCTGGAGACGAAGCAGATCGACAAGGCGGCACAAGCCGTCAGGAAGGCCCGGCAGCTGGATCCGCTCGAGTCGCAGGTTCTGGGCAACATGGAGATCCAGATCAGAAAAGCCGGCGGCGCCGCGCAGCTGGGTTACTAAGTGGGAGCGCGCGGCTGGGTTACTAAGCGGGAGGCCGGGTTAAGGGTTGATGGGCGATCCGGTTATCGAACCGGGGGCCGGCCGGAGAGTGCGGGCTTTTACTTCCCGTATTGCTCCCGGTAATACCGGGCGAATTCGCCGCTTTTGATCTTCTCCCACCACCAGCGGTTGTTGACGTACCAGTCGACCGTCTCCTTCACGCCTTCCTCGAAAGTGTGGGCCGGCGCCCAGCCGAGCCCCCTGGCCCTGCCGCAGTCGATCGAATAGCGGAAATCATGCCCGAGGCGGTCGGAGACGCGCTCGATCATGTCTTCTCCCTTGTCAAGCGCTGCCAGGATCAGGCCGGTGATGGTGAGGTTGTCGCGCTCGTTGCCGCCGCCGATATTGTAGATGCCGCCGATCTCGCCCTTGTGCAGCACCGTGTCGATGCCCTCGCAGTTGTCGGTGACGTAGATCCAGTCGCGCACGTTCTTGCCGCTGCCATAGAGCGGCAGCTTCTTGCCTTCCAGCGCATTGGTGATGAAAAGGGGGAAGATCTTCTCAGGATACTGGTAGGGGCCGAAATTGTTGGAGCTGCGGGTGATGATCGTCGGCAGGCCGTAGGTGGTGTGGTACGCCATCACCTGCATGTCTCCGCCGGCCTTGCTGGCGGAGTAGGGGCTGCTGGGCTCCAGCCGGTCCGTCTCGGTGAAAGAGCCT
>JAJYLK010000016.1 GCA_021787775.1 Actinomycetes bacterium
CTCGCCGATCTCGCCGTTGCCGCGGGTGGCGCCGCGGGTCAGGCGGCCGTCCTCATACACGAGCGAGATCGCCAGGCCGTCGATCTTGGGCTCGCTGACGAAGGCGGCGCCGGCGGGGTCCATCCCTTTTTCCGCCAGCAGCTTGGTGACGCGCAGGTGCCAGGCCCGCAGTTCGTCGTCATTGCGGGCGTTGGCCAGGGAGAACATCGGCTGCAGGTGGCGCACCTGCACGAACTGCTTCAGCGGTTCGGCGCCCACCCGCTGCGTGGGCGAGTCCGCCGAGCCCAGCTCCGGGTAGCGCCCCTCTAATTCTTTCAGCTCCCGGAAGAGCCGGTCGTATTCGGCGTCACTGATCTCGGGCTGGTCGAGCACATAATAAAGATAGTTGTGATGCTCGAGCTGGCGGCGCAGTTCCTGGACGCGCCTTGTTGCTTCCGGATCAGCCATCGGCAGGCCGGCCTTCCCCCGCGGCGCAATCGGAGGCATCTCCGGCCATCACCTCCAGGGCATGAGCCAGCACCGGCTCGATCACCGCGAAGGATTCTTCACAAGCTCCGGGACTGCCTGGAAAATTAACGATCAGCGTTCCGCCGTGGATGCCGCTCACGGCGCGGGAGAGCATCGCCCGGGGTGTTTCCGTCCGCGACGCGGCGCGAATGGCTTCGCTGATGCCGGGGACGACGCAGGTGACGACCTCCAGGGTCGCCTCGGGAGTGACGTCACGCGGGGCCAGCCCCGTGCCGCCGGTAGTGAGGATCAGGTCGGCGCCGCTCTGGCAAAGCTGCCGGAGCGCCGCCACGATCTCGCCGCGTTCATCGGGCACGATCAGGCGCCGGACGGCAACGGCGCCATGCTCCTCCAGCAGCCGCGCCAGCAGTTCGCCGCTGACATCCTCGCGCTCGCCGGCGGCTCCTTTGTCGCTGACGGTCAGGACCGCGGCCTTATAGATCACGACCGGCTGCCTTCGCTGGCGGAGGCGCGCCCGGCAGCCGCGCTGCCACCCTCTCCGACCACGGTGACGGCATCGCCGGCTGAGATTGTCGCGCCTTCCAGCACCTCGGCAAAAACTCCCTCGCGCGGCATGACGCAATCGCCCGCCTGGCGGAAGATCTCGCAGCGGTCGTGGCATCTCTTGCCGATCTGGCTGATGCGCACCAGGGCGTCGCCCAGGCGCAGCAGCGTTCCCACCGGCAGCGAAACCAGGTCGATTCCTCCAGTGGTGATGTTCTCGGCAAAATCTCCCGGGCCCACGTCCAGTCCCTTCGCCCGGATCTTTTCAATGCTCTCGGCCGCCAGCAGGCTCAGTTGACGGTGCCAGCCGCCGGCGTGGCCGTCGCCGTCGACGCCATGCCCGGAGCGCAGCTCGACGCTGGCAACCGGCGCCTTGCGCGTGCCCTTGGCAGCCGAGATGTTGACGGATATTATCTCAGCCATTTATGTCGCCCTCCTGATGTCGCCCGACCTGCCGCCGCGCTTCTCCAGCAGCCTGACATCGCCGATCACCATTTCCCGGTCAACCGCCTTGCACATGTCGTATATGGTCAGCGCCGCCACGGCCGCGGCGGTAAGCGCCTCCATCTCCACCCCGGTCTTGCCGGAAAGACTCACGGTAGCCTCGATGTCCACGCCGGTCTCATCCAGCCGGAAATCGACGCCGGCGTGCTCGATGGAAAGCGGGTGGCACATGGGGATCAGCCGCGCCGTCTCCTTGGCCGCCATGATGCCGGCCACCCGCGCCACCGAAAGCACGTCGCCCTTGGCCAACGCCTGCCGCTTAATCAGCGCCAGCGTCTCCGGAGCCATGCTGATGCGCGCGCCGGCGCGCGCCGTGCGGGCGGTTACCGGTTTCTCGCCTACATCGACCATGCGGGCAGCGCCGGTTTCGTCCAGATGGGAGAACCTGCCGGAGCCTTCGCTCATCACCCTCCGATCCGGGACATCTGCCGCCGGGCGCCGCCATCGGCACGGCGGTCGTATTTCTTACGGCTGATCGCATCGGTGACCGACCGCACCAGCCGTCGGCGGCCACCGGCGATCAGCGGCCGGATGTCGGTTTCGTCGCTGCTGAAAAGGCAGCCCAGCAGGCGGCCGTCGGCGGTCAGCCGCAGGCGGTTGCAGCGCGGGCAGAAATGATCGCTTACCGGGCTGATGAAGCCGATGGTGCCGGCGGCGCCGGCAAAACTGTAATAGCGCGCCGGGCCGGCTCCAGCCGGTGACGCCGCGGGCATCAGCCTGGCATGCTCATGCAGCGCTTCGAGGATGCGGCCGCGGGGCACGAACCGGCCGGCGGCGGTTTGGCCGCGGCCCACCGGCATCAGCTCGATGAATCGCACATGAACCGGATGATCCCGGCACAGCGCGACGAACCGGTCCAGCTCGCGCTCGAGCCCGTCCATGGCGACGACGTTGATCTTCACCGGCTCGAACCCGGCCGCCAGCGCCGCCTTAAGCCCCGCGAGCACCGGCTCCAGGCGGGCTCCGCCGGTGATCCGGAAGAAGCGGTCCGGGTCCAGGCTGTCGATGCTGATGTTCAGCCGCGCCAGCCCGGCGGCCTTGAGCCCGACGGCGTGCTCCGCCAGCAGGGAACCATTGGTCGTCATCGCCAGGTCTTCGACCCCGCGCACGCCGGCCAGAGTGCCGATCAGCCCTGTCAGCCCGCGCCGGACCAGCGGTTCACCGCCGGTGATGCGCACGTGTGTGATCCCGGCTTCCACCGCCGCTTCGGCGACGCCGACAATCTCCTCGTAGCTGAGGATATCGGCATGACGCAGCGGGGGAACGCCTTCGGGCGGCATGCAATAGCGGCAACGGAAATTGCAGCGGTCGGTAACGGATATGCGCAGATAGTCCACACCGCCCCGGACGCCGGGGCCACAGGCTTCCTTTTCGGGATGATTGCCCTGTTGCATCATTCCACTTCCTTCCCCGTTCCCCGGTTTCCGGTGCTTCCGGCGAGTCCGTATCTGGCCGCCAGGAAGTCGGCTACGCCGGCGACGTCCTCCCGGTCGAACAGCGGCACCGATGCCGCCGCGCCGCGGCCGCCGATCACCGCGATCAGATCCGATTCGCGGCAGGCCAGCCTCCCGTCGCCGGTAACCTCGATCCGGTCGGCCGGTTCGCGCTTGAAGCCTTCGGCGATGATCAGATCCGCCTCACCGGCCAGGCCGCACAGCGCCCGCAGGTCCGGCTCCCGCTCCAGCCTCCTGAACGCGGCCATGCCCTCCGGCGCCGAGATCAGCACCGAACGCGCGCCCGCGCGCGACAGCCTCCAGGTGTCGGTTCCCTCGCGGTCGAGCGAGAGTCCGTGAACGTCGTGTTTGATATATGCTATCCGGCTGCCGCGCGCTGTCAACACCGGGACCAGCTTTTCCAGGAAAGTCGTCTTGCCGGAATCTTTCCGGCCGACGAAGCAGACCAGCGGTGCGCCCGGGCCGGCGCCGCTCGCCGCAGGCGCTGAATCGGCGGCGCTGCCGGCAGCCCTGGCTAAACTCAGCTGCCGCTCCGCCTCACGCAGGTCGGCCGGTGTGTTGACGTTGAAGAACGCGTCCTCTTCTCCGGCAAACGCCGGCATGGCGCCGCCGTCCACGTAGCGCGTCCGGATGTCTCCCAGCAGCTTCTGGATGCTCAGCTCGCCACGTTCGATACAGCGCCGCACCGGCGCCAGGCAGCTCTTGCTGTAAACCGCGCAGAGCGGCTCCAGTCCACGCCGGCTGCGCGGCACCACGGCATCGGCCTCCCCGGCCATGCCTGCCAGCGCCCTGACCGCCGCCGGCGGCACGAAAGGCAGGTCGCAAGCGATCACGAAACAGAGTCGGTGGCGGGCCGCGGCCAGTGCGGTGTATACGCCGGCCAGCGCCGCGCCAGCGGGAAAATGGTCGGCAACATGCGGCAGCCCGAAATGCTCGCAGGCGCCCGCGTCGCCGCCGGCGATGAAGAGGTCGTCGGTGAGCGGGCCGAGTGCGCCGGCCAGGCGAACGATGAGCGGCCGGTTGTCCAGCCGGACCAGCGCCTTGTCCGCGCCCATGCGCCGGCTCCTGCCACCGGCGAGGATGGCGATGGAAAAAGGCTCAGCCATTCCCGCGCCCGGCGCGAAAGCGCCGCTTTTTCGGTCCGCTTAACTTAAGTAACTGCTGTGCTATACTTTCCATATCCATTCCGGGAGAAAAAAAATTCTAGCACGCCGCCTCCCTGCCGACAAAACAACGCCCACTCGCGAACATTCGACAAAAAAACATTCTGCCCGCAAATAGCCGTGTAATCGAAGACAAGTAGGGTAAATTGTCAAATGATGCCGTTCAGGTGAGCGCCGCCCCACCGCCGCAAGCAGAACCGCCCAGCCGGCGGCGCTTCGGACTCAGCGCCCGGATCGCCGTGCTGCTGGCGATCATGTGCATCCCCATCATCGGCGGTATCATCTATAACTCGGTCTCGACGCTCGAATCCACGGTCAACAAAGATTACGAGCTGCGCGCCACCCTGATCGCGCAGTTCTTCAGCGCCGACATCATCAACGAGCCGGACAAGATCAGCTACGACCACTTCCAGGGCGAGATCGAAAAACTACACCAGCTCAACCAGGACATCATGAAGATATCGGTCTATGCTCCCCGCGGCGGCCAGGTGGTCAGAATCGCCAGCACCGACCCCAGCCAGATCGGCGAGGTGTCCCAGCCCGAGGACCGGGCGCCGCTGGACACCAACCAGGCTACGCTCGCCGAGAGCGAAAAGAACGGCCGCCGCATCATCGAGGCGATCGCACCGCTGACGATCGACGGCAAGCCGGCGGCGACGATCGGCATTTACATGTACCTGGACTCGCGCGACAGCCTGATCCATTCACAGCAGGTGAAATTCCTGCTGATCGGCGGTTTCGGCATCGCGGCGCTGCTGGCGCTGCTCTACCTCAGCCTGCATCTCTACCTGATCAAGCCGGTGGCGCGCCTGGCGCGTGTGACCCGTGCCGTCTCGCGCGGTGATTTCAGCCAGAAAGTAGATATCCGGTCAAAAAACGAATTGGGCGATCTGGGTAACTCGGTCAACACCATGACCGAGTCGCTGTCGGTGCAGAGCGCCGAGCTTACGAACAAGGTGGCGGAGCTGGAGCAGGTCAACACCGACCTGAAGGACAGCGAGCGCGAGTTGAGGCTGACCAACAAGCAGCTGGAGACCGCCAACCGGCTCAAGTCCCAGTTCCTGGCGACCATGAGCCACGAGCTGCGCACGCCGCTGAACTCGATCATCGGCTTTTCCGAGCTGCTGGAGGACGAGACCTACGGCGGCCTCAACAACAAGCAGATGCGCTATGTGGGGAACATCGTCGTCTCCAGCAAGCACCTGCTGAAACTGATCAATGACATCCTCGATCTGGCCAAGGTGGAATCGGGCACGATCGAGATCCATCCGGAACAGCTGTCGCTGCCGGATGCGATGTCGAGCGTCATCAGCATCGTCGAGCCGCTGGCGACCAAGAAGGACATCACTCTGGAAATAAACGTCATCGATGGTGTCAAGTACATCAATGCCGACCCGGCGCGCCTCAAGCAGATTCTCTACAACCTGCTCAGCAACGCGATCAAATTCACCCCGTCGGGCGGCAAGGTTTACGTCGAAGCGCAGCGGAGCCGCGATGATGTCGAGATCTCGGTTACCGATACCGGCATCGGCATCAGCCGCCGCGACCAGCAGCGCATATTCTCCGAGTTCCTACAGGTTGAGGGGACGTATGCGCGCAAGTACGAAGGCACCGGCCTGGGGCTGGCGCTGACGAAGAAACTCGTTGAGCTGCACGGGGGCAGAATCTGGGTCAGGAGCGCGCCCGGTCTGGGAAGCCGCTTCTCCTTCGTCATCCCCGATGTCAAGCCCGGCGTGGCAAGCAATTGATAAACCGTTTCCGAAACAACCGCCTGGTCAAACTCTTCAGCAGCCGCCTGGAACTAAAGATCCTCAGCCTGGTGATGATCCTGGTCGTTGCCGGCTTCGGCGTCTTCGCCATCTTCAATGTACGGCAGACATCGGTGGCGCTCAGGACGCAGAAAGAAGACAGCAACTCGGTGCTCAGCTCGCAGGTGGTCAGCAGCATCCAGAACACGATGCTGGCCGGCAAGGGGCCGCAGGCCACCAGCGCCCTGGACAACCTGCGCAACGTTCCCGAGGTGGATCGCATCCAGGTCTTCTCCACCCAGGGCCAGGAGGTTTTCGCCAGCAATCTGGGCGTCAGCCAGCAGCCGGTCAGCCAGGTGTTCGACGTCCTCAAGAGCGGCCAGCGCACCCGGTTTTACGAAACACGCGACGGCGAGCAGTATCTCGTCGACGTGCGTCCGCTGCCGAATGACAAGGCCTGCCAGCAGTGCCACGGATCCAGCAACCCGTTGCGAGGGGTGGTGCTGGTCTCCACCTCGATGGCCGATGTCCAGTCGGCAGTCGGCCGGGAAGAGATCCTGATGGCCTTCGTCTTCATCGGCGGCCTGGTGGTGCTGCTGGGCGCCCTGGGGCTGTCGCTGCACGTGGCGGTGCTGGCGCCGCTGAAGAAAGTAATGGGCGGCATCCGCAACCTCTCCGGCGGCGATCTGAGCCACCGCGTCGAGGTCACCTCGGCGGACGAAGTCGGCGAGCTGGCCCGCAGCTTCAACCGGATGGCGGACAGCCTGGGCGAATCACAGGACAGGCTCCGGCGGGCCAACTTCGACCTGCTGGAAGCCAACCGGCTCAAGTCAGAATTCCTGTCGGTGATGAGCCACGAACTGCGCACGCCGCTGAATGCCATCATCGGCTTCTCCGAGGTACTCATGGATCAGGATGACGGCAGCCTCAGCGAGCGCCAGACAAGGTTCCTTACCAACATCGAGACCAGCGGCCGGCATCTGCTCAAGCTGGTCAATGACATCCTCGACCTCTCCGCTGTCGGCTCCGACAACGCCGAGCTGGAGAAGGAAGACATCTCCGTGCCGCAGGTGATGGAAGACGTGCGCAAGCTGGGTCATCCGTTCGCTGCCCAGCGCCGGATATGGCTGGATGTCAAGCCATCAGAAGCGCTGCCGCTGCTGCACGCCGATGCGGCCAAAATCAAGCGGATTCTGTATAATCTGGTTAGCAACGCAATCAAATTCACGCCCGAGGGCGGCCGGGTCACAATCAACGCCCGGCTGCGGGATGGCATGGTCGAGATCTCGGTGACGGACACCGGCATCGGCATCAGCGACGAAGACCAGGAAAAGATCTTCGATTACTTCGGGCAGGTGGAGAGCAATCACGCCCGCCGGTTCGAAGGAGCGGGCGTGGGGCTGGCGCTGACCAAGAAGCTGGTGGAGATGCATGGCGGCCGCATCCGGGTGGAAAGCGAGCTGGGCAAGGGCAGCACCTTCACCATCGCCCTGCCGGTGACAGGCGGGCGGCGCGAGACCGACTGGAAGGTGGCCGGGAACGTGATGGAGCCCGAAGTTCAGCCGGAGGCCAGCCCGAACCAGCCGCTGGTGCTGGTGATCGAGGACGATCCGCAGACGAGCGAACTGATCGGCCTGTGGCTGGAGGAATCCGGCTACCGGGTGGCGCGCGCCTTCGACGGCGAGCAGGGACTGAAGCTGGCGAAAGCGCTGCGGCCGTTCGCGGTGACGCTGGACATCCTGCTGCCGAAGCTCGACGGCTGGGATGTGTTGCAGGAATTGAAGCAGGCGCCTGATACGAGGGAGATACCGGTGATCATCATCTCTATCCTGGAGCGCAGCCGCCGGGGACTGGAGATGGGCGCCTTCGATTATTTTGTCAAACCGGTAGAGAAGCGGGCGCTGATCTGCAGGCTGGAGAGCCATTCACTTTACCGGCAGCGGCGGCAGTCTGAAGGCGATGGACCGGATGAAAGCTGATTTCCGGTCAGCGCCGGCAGGGGCCTGGAGTCAGACGCGCATGGCGGAGCTGAGGCGATGAGCGCAAAGAAAATCCTCGTGGTGGAGGACAACAAGATGAACCTTGAGCTGGTGAGCGACATCCTCACCGCCCACGGTTATGAGGTGATCCAGGCCAGCGAAGGCCGTCAGGCGCTGGAACTCGCCCGCACGCACCTGCCCGATCTCATCCTGATGGACATCCAGCTGCCGGAAATGGACGGCCTCGAGGTCACCCGGCGGCTGAAAAGCGACCCCGGCACCAGCGGCATCGGGATCGTGGCGCTGACGGCCCACGCGATGCGCGGCGACAAGGAGCGGGCGCAGGCCGCCGGCTGCGCCGGGTACATCGCCAAGCCGATCGACATCCATGAATTCAACGGCATCATCGAAGGCTATCTGGAACCGGTATCGGAGGAGCAGACCTCATGAACGGCGACAGCAGGGACAAGATCCTCATCGTCGATGACAGCGTCCAGAACGTGCAGCTGCTGGAGGCCTATCTCACCGCGGCCGGTTACGACGTCCTCTGCGCCCACGGCGGCGCCGAAGCGCTGGAGATCGTCGACAGCGACATCGACGGTGGCAGCCTGCCCGACCTGATCATCCTGGACGTGATGATGCCCGGCATCAATGGCTATCAGGTATGCCGCCGGGTCAAGCAGAAAGATGACACCCGCCGCATCCCGGTGATGATGCTGACCGCGCTGCAGGAGCTCGATGACAAGGTGAAGGGGTTCGAAGCCGGCGCCGATGAATTCCTCTCCAAGCCGATTGACAAGATGGAGCTGCTGATCCGGGTGAAATCGCTCCTGAGGACGAAGCACCTCAACGAGGATCTGGAGAGCGCCCGCAACGTCATCTACACGCTGGCGCTGGCGATCGAAGCGAACGATCCCTACACCCGCGGCCACTCCGAACGCGTCTCCGAATACGGCGTCATGCTGGCCCGGCGGCTCGGCCTCACCGGCGACCAGCAGGAGATCGTCCGCAACGCGGGCATCCTGCATGACATCGGCAAGATCGGCATCAGCGAGACGATTCTGCAGAAACCGGGGCCTTTGTCAACTACGGAGCTGCTCGCCGTCCAGGACCATCCCGCCATCGGCGAGAAGATCTGCAAGCCGCTGAGGTCGGCAAACCTGCTGCTGACAGTGATCCGGCATCACCAGGAACGTTACGACGGCGACGGCTACCCCGACCACCTCAGCGGCGACGATATCCCGATCGAGGCGCGCGTGATTTCGGTGGTTGACGCCTTCGACGCCATGACATCGCCCCGCCCCTACCGGCCGCCGATGTCGCAGCTGCAGGCGGTCGACACACTCCGGCGCGAAGCCGGCAAGCAGTGGGATCCTGCGGTGGCGGCGGCGTTTATCGACCTGCTCGCCGAAAGCAGCCCGCCGGACGCGGAAGGTCCGGCGGAATCCGCCGTCGAGGCCGACCAGGCCTAGCGGCGCCCGCTCGCCAGGCGCTCGCTGCGGGCGCCGAACCAGTCCGCCAACGGCGTATCCGAGGCGCTGTGCAGAATGATCGAGGTAAATACCACCAGCGCCGTCAGCTGAAAGACCTCTTCCGCGCCAGTCGCCTTCAGACAGTGTATATATCTCAAAGGTGGTCAACAGGACTCAGGCCGGCGCGGCGGCCGGCTAACGGTCACACCATTTTCCCTTGAGGCACTTTTCGCCCTTTTTGCGCGACAGCTCCGAGAAGCGGTCGTCCTTGGTGCAAAGCCAGATATCGCGCGCCGTGCGGTATTTGGCCGTGTCCTTGAAGAGGAAGGGACAGGCGCCCTCGGGCAGGGCCGGCAGCTCTCTGTCAATGCGCTGCTTCACGGCCGCAGCCTACCCGGATTCGCTGCCAGTAGCCTCGGCTTCGCCGTCGCCTGATGCGGCGCCGCTGCCGCCTTCACCTTCGTCCGACACGGTGCCGCCTTCCGCCTCGCCGGTTTCCGCCGGGGCGAACGCTTTGACAAACATCAGCTGCATGCTGGCCAGCGCGCCGGCCAGCGAACTGCGGTCCTGCTCGGGCAGGCCGCCGCCGGCAGCGTCCAGCAGCGCCTTGAAACTGTCGATCGCCAGACGCGACTGGGCTTCATCCCTGATCTGCCGGGTCTCCTCGGTCAGGCCCATCTTCATAAAAGCGAGGTTGCTGAGACTGATCATGAACTGGACGATGACGTCGCCGACATCCTGCCGCCGGAACTGCTCCTCGATGCGGGCGCGCAACTCCTCACCGGAAAGCGATTCCAGATCGGGCTCGGCGCCGGCATCGGGCGATGTGAATTTTTCGGTTTCTTCATCGGGCATCGGCAGCATACCTCCAGGGAGATTTTATCAGTTTTGCGGCGGATGGCGGAGGCCGCCGGGGCGGCGCCTGACGCGGCCGGCGGCGGCGGGGTGACGCGGACACGGGCTACTCTGCATTCAAATCCCCAAAATCAGGAAAACCCAGTAGATGACCGCGTTGACAGACGTGATCATCACGCCCACCTTTACGAAATCCGTGAACGTCAACATGGTTTTCGGCTCATATCTTTCCGCACCCTGAACCACGATGATGTTGCTGGCGGCGCCCAGGATGGTAAGATTGCCCGCGATCGAGCTGCCTGCCGCCAGGGCCATCAGCACGGCCGCGGATGTGTTCCGGAACACCAGCAGCTTCAGGTAGATCATGACCACGGGCACGTTGGAGATGAACTGGCTGCCGAGGATGCTTCCCGCAAGCACATTTGGCATCGAGCCGATCCTTGTCTCCTGCGGACTGACGATCTGCTGGATGAACCCTGACTGCCACAAACTGCCCACCAGCACAAACAGCGACAGGAAGAAGATTATCGTCGGCCAATCGATGTTTCTTGCGATCTGGCCTCTTTTCGGGCTGAAGATAAATAACGGCAGGGCGGCAATCAGCGAAATATAGGCAAAACTGAAGCTCAGGGAAGCGTCCAGTGATTTTACGACCGTGTGCATGGCCA
>JAJYLK010000017.1 GCA_021787775.1 Actinomycetes bacterium
CGGTTCGGTAGGCAAGGGGACCGCTTACCTGGTGCTGGGGGAGAATCCCGGCTCGAAGCTGGCCAGGGCGCGCGAGCTGGGGACTAAAATCCTGAGCGAATCAGAATTCCTGCAGCTGATGGGCCGGTAATCGGATAGGGGGCTGCCTCGTACAGGACTTTGAAGATCAAGGCCTTCTCATAAAGAGAGCGCGCCCCCGCGGGGGCGCGCTCATCTGTTTCACATTCAGCCGCGTGAATGAAGTTCGCTAACTCGCGTTTCCAGGTGCCGTGCCGGTGACGACCGGGAAGGTGTGCTTGTCGGCTGAGGTGAACTTATCGCCGACGGTGTTGTTCCAGGTGGCGATGCCGAAGCCGAGGGCTCCAGTGTTGTAGTTCGACTGGCTGATCCCCAGCATGTTCAGTCCGACCGCGACGGCTTCTTCCTCATACTGTCTGTTGCCGACGACCAGTATCTGCTTGGAGCGGTCGATCTTCGCCAGGTTGGGATACGTGTCGCCTGCCTTCTTGAACAGATCCTGATAAGGCAGGTTGATGGCTCCCTCCATGTGGCCCTTGGCGAACTCGTCGGCGCTCCTGATATCTACGATGGTGTAGCTGGAGAGCGGCTTCTTGTTGATCGTCTGGCCGGAGGCGTCCACGTTGATACGACCGGGCATGTTGGTGGCGGCCGCCTCTGCCTGCGTCTGCAGGTTGCCGCTCACGTTCGGCAGGCTGTAAGTGGTGGCGGCTGGGGTCGTCGTGGTCACCAGCGGGAAGGTGTTCGCGTACGCCGGCGGCTTCTCAACCGAGTTATAGCCCATCATGCCCCAGGCCAGGCCTTCGATCTTGGGAGCCGGCGTGCCCAGCTGGCCTTCTTGCGCCAGGCCGTAAAGGATGGCCAGCGCGATACTCTGGGTATGCCCTGTGTAGCAATGAAGCACGATGGTGTTGTCGCTGTGCTTGGCCAGCTCGGCCTTGATCTGCGAGACGCTGGCGGGGTCGGCGATTTTCTTGTAGGGGATGTTTATCGCCGACGGGATATGACCGGGCGATTTCGAGCTGGCGGTCGAGTAATCCGTTGCCGACCGGACGTCGATAACCAGTGGAATGTTGTTGGCGTTGCCGCTGGTAAGCAGCTTGTTGAGATCAGTCGAGCTGATCGGGTTGAGATTCGCCGGGTTGTTCAGCAGATCGTTCATCGACCCGGCGATCTTGTCGAAGTTGGTTGCCGCCGTGGTCGCCGTCGGCTGGGCCGCCGGCGTGGTGGTGGTGCTGCCGCCGCAGCCGGCGATCACAAGCAGGCCGGCTATCGCCAGCCCCAGCACGGCCAGAAGCAACCACCGGGTTCTGATGCGTTCCTTCATCTTGGCTCCTTTTCCTCTCCTAGTGGACATTTTGTTGACATTTTACAGTTACTTGGTATAAAAACACCCTGACGCTCTACAGGAGCGCGGGTAGTTCAACTCGCTGAATGGAAAACATCGCCGGTAATGCAGGAAAAAAAATCAGCCAATATCCAGATAGAATACATCCACGAATTGGTTAATTATATTCAATACTTATACTCATATCTCATGGGAAAGTGAAAGTCAAATCGGGAGGCATCAGGTAGGAGGGGGCTCACGCGCGCGTCCGGGCCTTCGCTCCGGTCGGCGGGACCTGCTATGCCTTCGGCTGACTTCTGCCGGTCCGTCCCTTCGCCTCTCGACGTCGATTGTCACAACTTCCGCGGCAGACCGGCAGATCTCCCGGATAATGCGCACCCACCTTCGCGCTTATGTCCGCCGCATCTACGCGTCTTCCGTGCAGGTACAGGAAGATTTTGAAGATAAGTGAGTGCCCTGCCGGGCGCAACACGAAAAGGGTGCCCTGGTGATGCGTTGCCGGATCAGGTCACCGGCGGAGTCGGCGTACCCGGCCCGTACTTGCCGTTGCCGTACTTGTCATCGACCTTGGCCCTGATGTCCTTGATGGACATTCCCTGCTGATTCCACTGGAGCACGTCCAGTGCGATATCGACACAGATGCTTCAGCCGGCGCCGTGATCGTCAAAGGTGACGTCCGAGCCGCTACGGGTCTTGACGAAGCAGTCGAGGTTACTCTTGTGCCCCGCTTCCTCGCCGCAGCCACAATAGCAAGGGACCTTGCTCAGCAGTTCCGGATGTTCCAGCGCGAACTTGTACGCCGTGACCGCATTCTTCGGTGCGGTGGGGGCGTAGACGAAGGCCGGCAGCTGGATTGCGGCGGTGGTGGATGACCACTTGTAATTCGCAAAATCCGAGCTGGAGCCGCTGCTGCTGCCGCATGAAGCCAGCACGGTCGCGGCTGCCGCTACCAGTCCGGCGGCCAGGATCCCTAAAAATATCCTTCCGCTCTTGTTTCTCAATTTCACCACCCTCCGATTTTTCCGCCGATAGGCTTCCGTTTTTCGGCTGCTCGCCGATGGGGCAGCCCGTCTTGCTGCCACTAATACTACAATTGCTAGTTTACAACGAAAAACGCTCCGGCGGTATCCGGAGCGTTTGTTTTTTCATTGTTTGTGGCGCGGGCTGCGCAGCCGGGATGCTAATAGATCGTGACGGTCACAGTCCGGCTTCCCCAGGCGTATGCCTCACCGCAGGGCAGCCAGACATCGATGCGATTGCCCTTGATCGCGCCGCCGGTGTCGGCCGCGATCGCGTCGCCGTAGCCGGACACGTGTACGCGCGAGCCGAGCGGGATCACCCGGGGGTCGACGGCGATGACGCCGCGCCCGACGGGCATGCCGGTGGCTGTGGTGCCAGCCAGGCAGTATGCCGTCGCCAGCACGGTGATGCTTGTGCCGCCGGTGGCCTGTGAGCCGCCTCCGCCGCTGGCATCGCTGTTCCCGCCGCCGGTAGTATCGCTGCTTACGTCGGCCTGCTGCTGGATCGTGTTCATTTTGGCCTCGATGCCAGCCGCCTGCGACTGTAACTGCGCCAGCTCGCCAGCATTGGCCTGCTTCTGACTCTGGAGCGAGTCGACCACGCTTTGCTGTTGCTGCCTGGCTGCCAGCAGATTCTGCTGATCCGTGCTCAGCGAGCCGATCAGGGAATCGAGCTCCCGCTGCTGGGAGTTCAGGTTGTCGAGGTCATTCTGCACTTGCTGTTTCGCATTAAAGAAGGAAGCGATCAGATCCTTGTCGCTCTGGGCGATCGTGTTGATCGCGTCCACCTTGTTGAGGAAATCGCTGAAATTGTCCGCGCCGAATACTACGCTCAGGTAATCGTCGTCGTCGCTCTTGTAAGAGCTGCGCAGGCGATTGTCCAGCGCACTCTGGCGGTCGGCCAGTTGCTGCCTGTAGCTCTGCAGTTGCTGCTGCTCCGTGACGATCGATGCCTGTATCTGCGCCCTCTTGCTGGTGTTGGCGTTCAGCTGGTCTGATTGGCGATTCACCTGGCTGTCCACGGAAACGAGGTTTGAAAGCGCCTGCTGATAATCCGAATCCAGCGTCTGGGAGCGGTTTTGGAGATCGCCGATCTGCTGATTGGTAGCATCCAGCTCGCCCGCGGACGCGACCGTAGCGGAAGTGGAAATCAGGAGAATTGAGGCGAGAGTGAGGAGAAAGAGGATCGGGATTGACAGGGATTTTTTTTGTTTGACAGCGTTTTTCAGGAAACCAACTAAAATAACGTTCCTCCAAAACTGGTTTGCAGGTACCCCCCCGGTTTTTTCGGTTAGCCCCCACTTATACTTGAAAAAACCGTTAAAAAAGGGCTGTAAGCTCTAGAAAATAGCGCAAATTCCGCGATTTTCCCCACTTTTATGTTCAACTAGCCTATGAACCCCGGCCGAAGTGTGGACTATAGCACCCCTGAGAAAAGGCTGTCAAGGTGAATGGGCGTAATAATAACAAAGATGCCGGATTTTGCGGGAAAAAAGAAAGCGAATCAATAAAACCCGCCATGGATCAGATTCCGGCCTGACTGGGAGAAATCGCACCGGATTGGCAGAAATCTCGCAGAACTGCCGAGAAATAGGGAGAAATCGCGCCGAAACGGGAAAAATCAGGTACGCACAGGTAATATCAGGAAAATCCTTCAGAAAAAGGAGCAGCCTTGAACTGGAAGCTACTGGTTACCAGCTTCATCACCCTGACGGTGATCATCGACCCTATCGGCAATTCGCCCGTCTTCCTGGTGCTGACCGGTGACGCCACTGACAGCCGCCGGCGCCGCTTTGCCGTCGAGGCGGTGCTGGCCGCCGCCGCCGTTATTTTCGTCTTCGCGCTGTTCGGCAACTATATCCTGGCGTATCTGGGCATATCGCTGCAAAGCCTGATGGTGGCGGGTGGCGTCCTGCTGGGAATCGTGGCTCTGGACATGATGAAGGGGAGGGTAAGCCCCGGCGAGGAGGCGCGCAGCGCCAACGTGGCGCTGGTGCCGCTGGGGACGCCCCTGCTGGGCGGGCCGGGAGCCGTAGTCGCCGCCATGGTGCTGATGGAGCGCTCGCAGACGGTCTCCGACAAGCTGTTGGTCGCCGCCGGCATCGCGGTGGCGCTGCTGGTGGTCTGGGTGGCGCTGAGGCTGGCGACACTGCTGACGGCGGTATTGAAGCAAACCGGTCTGGATCTGCTGACGCGGGTGATGGGCATCCTGCTGGCGGCGATAGCGGTGGAATTCATTCATCAGGCCGTGCTCGGCTGGCTCGCGTAGCCAAAATCGGGAACGCTCTCCCGGTCTTGCTTTACCGGCCTGGAGCAGTGAAGATGCCCACCCGGCATATTTATAACAGAACCAAAACAGACCCGCGGCGCCACCGGTTGCGGCGCCGCCGCGGCATAAAAACCTGGGGCAGGTCAGACGCCGGCGCCGATATCCGCCGCGGCGCCTGACTCAGCTGTACTGAAGACCAGCCCGTCATCGCCGGCGTCGACCCCGACCGTCTGTCCTTCGCGGAACTCTCCCTGAAGCAGCATCAGCGCCAGGACGTCCTGGATCTCTTTCTGGATCAGCCGCTTCAGCGGCCGGGCGCCGTAAGCAGGGTCATAGCCTTCGCGTGACAGATAGCTCCGGGCCGCCTCGCTGATCTGGATGCCGACATTGCGGCCGGCCAGCAGGTGCGCCATTTCCCTCACCTGGATGTCGACGATCTCGCGCAGCTGTGTCTCGCTCAGGCGATGGAAGATGACGATGTCATCCACGCGGTTGAGAAACTCGGGCTTGAAATGTGCCCTCATCGCCTCGGTCACCCGCGCGCGCATCTCCTCTTCGCCGCCATCGCCTATCGCCGTGATGAACTGGCTGCCGATATTCGAAGTCATGATGATCACCGCATTCTTGAAGTCGACGGTCCGGCCCTGGCCGTCCGTCAGCCGCCCCTCGTCCATGATCTGCAGCAGCACGTTGAAGACCTCGGGGTGCGCCTTTTCGATCTCGTCCAGCAGCAGCACCGTATAGGGCCGGCGCCTGACCGCCTCGGTGAGGTAGCCGCCCTCTTCATAGCCGACGTAGCCCGGCGGCGCGCCGATCAGCCGCGACACCGTGTGTTTCTCCTGGAACTCCGACATGTCGATGCGGACCATCGCCTTCTCGTCGTCGAACATGAACTCGGCCAGCGCCTTGGCCAGCTCGGTCTTGCCGACGCCTGTCGGCCCCAGGAAGATGAACGAGCCGTAAGGGCGGTTGGGCGAACTGAGGCCCGCGCGCGCCCGGCGCATGGCGTTGGAGACCGCCGCGATCGCCTCGTCCTGACCGATGACGCGCTCGTGCAGCCGCTCCTCCATGTGCACCAGCTTCTCGACCTCGCCCTCCATCAGCTTGGACACCGGGATGCCGGTCCACTTGCTGATCACCTCGGCGATGTCTTCCTCGTCCACCTCTTCCTTCAGCATCTGCACGTGCCGCTGCAGCTCGGCCAGCCGTCCGTTCTCTGCTTCGATGTCTTGTGTCAGCTCCACCGTCCGGCCGTAGCGCAGCTCGGCGGCCCTGGTCAGGTCGCCGTCGCGCTCGGCGCGCTCGGCGTCGGAATTGGCCTGTTCCAGTTCTTCCTTCAGGGCGCGGATCTTCTGGATCGATTCCTTCTCGTTTTGCCAGTGCGCTTTCATGCTGCCTGACTCTTCCTTCAGCTGGGCCAACTCTTCCCTGATCTTCTCGCGCCGTTCTTTCGAGGCCTTGTCTTTCTCCTTGGCCAGGGCGCGGTCCTCGATCTCCAGCTTCTTGATGCGCCGCTCGATGACGTCGATCTCGGTGGGCATGCTGTCGATCTCGATACGCAGCCGGGAGCTGGCCTCGTCGATCAGGTCGATGGCCTTGTCCGGCAGGAAGCGGTCGGCGATGTAACGGTCGGAGAGCATGGCGGCGGCCACCAGCGCCGCGTCCTGGATGCGGACGCCGTGGTGCACTTCATAGCGCTCCTTGAGCCCGCGGAGGATGGCGATGGTGTCCTGGACGCTGGGTTCGCCCACATAAACCGGCTGGAAACGGCGTTCCAGCGCGGCGTCCTTTTCAACATATTTACGATATTCATCAAGCGTTGTCGCGCCGACCGCGCGCAGCTCGCCGCGCGCCAGCATCGGCTTGAGCATATTGGAAGCGTCCATGGAGCCCTCGGCGGCGCCGGCGCCGACCAGCGTATGCATCTCATCGATGAAGAGGATGACCTTGCCATCGGATTCCTGGATTTCTTTCAGCACGGCCTTGAGCCGGTCCTCGAACTCGCCGCGATACTTGGAGCCTGCCACCAGGGAGCCGACGTCGAGTGCGACCACGCGCTTGTCCTTGAGGCCTTCGGGCACATCGCCGTCGACGATGCGTTGCGCCAGACCCTCAACCAGCGCGGTCTTTCCCACGCCCGGGTCGCCGATCAGCACCGGATTGTTCTTGGTCCGGCGGGAAAGCACCTGGATGACACGGCGGATCTCATCATCGCGGCCGATCACCGGATCGAGCTTGCCGCGGCGGGCCTGCTCGGTGAGGTCACGGCCGTACTGCTCCAGCGGCTGGAACTTGCCCTCGGGGTTCTGGTCGGTGACGCGCTGGCTGCCGCGGACGTCGGCCAGCGCCGCCAGCAGCCGGTCTCTCGTGACGCCGTGCGCCGCCAGCGCCTGACCCGCGGCGCCGCCAGTGTCGACCGCCGCCAGCAGCAGGTGCTCAGTGCTGACGTAGTCGTCTTTCAGTTTCGCCGCTTCACTCGCGGCCGCGTTCAGCATCTGATTGAGTCGGTTGCCGACGTATGACTGCTGCCCGGGAGCGCCACTGACCTTCGGCATCGCGCCGACGGCGCTGTCAAGCTCGCCCGCGATGGCGGCGGGATCGGCGCCCAGCTTCTGCAGGATCGGCACAACGATGCCCTCACTCTGCCGGAGCAAGGCCAGCAACAGGTGCTCTGGCTCGATCTGCTGCTGCGAGGCGGCCTCGGCGAGTTGCTGCGAGGCAGCCAGCGCCTCCTGGGTCTTGACGGTCATTTTTTCCGGTTGCATTTTTTCCTCTTGATAGGTGGGAACGCCCTGTCCCTGGTTATTTTCTTATAAAAAAAACCGGAGCCCTCCCTGGACGGCTTTAACAGATCCGGTCGCATACCTCTTATTATCTGCCCACACCAGCGCTTAACGGCTGCAGATCTGGATGCGGTTCGCTCTGCCTTCCTTTCCGGGATGATTCTTCCGGCGAAGCTTTTCTCAAGCTTCTCCCCGGATTCTCGCCCTGAAGGGAATCGCCAACCAGGAATGACCCCGGGTTAAATCCCGCTCCGTGATTTGCTCCCGAGCCCGTCACCCTCGCGAATAAGCGAGCCGACAGTGCCCAGGCGCCACCGCGGGGCAGGAATCCATATTCACGGCCACCTGAATCATAATGCTCACCTCTTCGCCGATTCATGGACGCCTTGCCAAATCTACCGGCATCCACTTCCATAGGGTAACCTAACTTACCCCATAAACCCTTCCATAATATTAGACTAAGATCCATATAAAAAGGATTCAATCGAAGCCCGCTGGCTGGAAGCCCGCTGACTGAAAGCCCGGAACGGCCCCGGGCAATCGCCGTATGGTCCGCCACCAGCTTATTCCGCAATCGCGGCGCCAGGCCCTGCATTTCACATATCTTATAACTTTCGTTATAGAAAAGCTGATAACTACAGACTTAGATTACACAAGGAGGCGCCGGGTTTCAAGTAGCCCGGCGAGTGGCCGGACCGGCGTCTGCCTCTGACCCGACGGCGCGCGTCAGTAGCGCAGATGCGCCGCTATCCCGCTCGCCTGGGACATGGCTGGATGCCCCGGCGGGACCGTGATAACACGGGCATCCTGGCGCACCGCCAGCTCCCGGGCTTCCCCGACGATATCGGCGATGGGCTGCATGTCCAGCTGGCAGCCGGGGCAGACCTCTTCGCCGACGGTAACCGTGCCGCAGGAGTTGCAGATGCGGCCTGGACCGGAGAACCCGTCCTCGGTCAGCAGCAGGTCGACGCGGCGCTCGTTCAGCGCCGGGAGCACGTCATCCAGGCCGCCGACATAGGTCTTGCCGGCAGCGAGTTCGGCGGCCAGGGATTCCAGAATGGTTGTCTCTTCGGCGGCGAGCAGCTCCGCCTCGATCGCGCTGACCCGGTCGTGAATCTCGTTGACGCCGGCGTTGATGTCCACACTGAAGCGCCCGGCCAGCCTTTCCCTCAGGTAGGGATGGAGTACTTTCTCCAGTTCCGGCCACAACTCTTCGGCGATGCCGACGGCCATCCTTTCGGCGGAGCGGGTCTGGCAATAGCCCATCGCCGCGTCTGCTGCCTTCTTCAGGTGGTTGCGTACCTGGAGTTCATGGCGGCGCTGCAGTTTGGCCTGTTCCCAGCCTCCCTGCGCGTGGTGCTTCAGTACTGTGTCGAAAACGTCGCTGTGTTCGGAGAGTTCACCGGCGTCCTGATCAAAGAGCCTGGCTGTTTCCTTGTTGGTGACCAGCACGCAAAAGTGGCGGTGCCGGTCCAGCAGCTCGGCCAGAGGCGCCAGCCGCGGTTTCCAGTCCACCAGCAGCCGGTTCTCCACCGGCAGCTTCAACGGCATCACCTGCCAGAGGTCTTCGTCGCGGCATGAGAACACGATCAGGCCGCGGGCGCCCTCGCGGCGGAATTCCAGCGCCAGGAATTCCCCGATCGCCTGCAGCTCGGCGTCCAGCCTGTCCTCCTGGTCCCTGGACAGTCCAAGGTCCTCGCTGGCGGTCCGGCGCGCCTCATGCACCATGAAGCTGTACTCGGTCTCGTAATCACCCTTGCGGGGATAGCGGACGCCGTTGACATTCAGGTAGAGAGTAACGACGGGATGTTCGTGGGTGGCATAATTTCGGAGTGCGGTCAGCTCGGTTGCGGTCGGCATGCGTTTCTTCACCTCAGTGGTCCGTGAATTGATCGAGAGCTTAATAATTACCCGGGTTGAAGAGTTTTTACCCCCGGTGACGCCGGACCGGCGCGAGGTGGAAGGAAAGCGGTGCTAAGCGGATGCGAAGACGGTGCTAAACGGATGCGGCCCGGGTCCCGCCCGCGGCGGTTTCGAGCCGCAACAGCTCCCGCAGCGCGGCGAGGCCGACGTCGAGCTGATCGCCGGTTGGTTCCCTGGTGGTGATGAACGTCTGCAGTCCGTTCCCGGAAGTGGTCAGGAGCTTCGACCACAGGCTGCGCGGGTTGCGAGAGGCCCACTGGATCATCTCCATGGCGCCCGACAGGCTGAGGAGGCCCACGCCCAGCCGGGCGAGCTGGCTCTGGCGGCCGAGCGCGTGGCGGGAAATGGTGTTGCCGAGCGCCATCAGCGCCAGCGCCGGCCCGACGATGTTGGAGCCGCAGCGCGCATGCTCGGCGCGGGCCTGATGCGCGCCCTCTGCGTCCACGGCGCCCGCGGCCTCATAGGCGTTGATTGACTTATGTTCTGCGGCGTGGTACTGAATGGCGTTGCTGTGGCGCAGGGCCACCAGCGACGGCAGCAGCGCCAGGCCCGCGAGCATGGTTTCCTCGATCAAAGGCGGCAGCCGCTTTTTCGGATTCTTGAGCGCCAGCGTGCCGAGCGTACTGGCCAGCACTGAGGCAAGCACTCCCGGGGAGCGCATCAATACCGGCAGCTGGCCGCCGTGCGCGTGCGCTTCCGGCAGCACCGAGGCGGATTCGCTCAGGCTGACCAGCCCCCGCAGCATCGGGATTTTTCTCAGCCCCAGCCGGCGCGGCAAGGCGTTTTTTTCACCGGATGCGACTTCGATGCCACCCCCGTCCTGGCGCACGGCCATGGACCAGAAGCGTTCCGTCTGGAACAGGACGCCGTTTTCCAGGGCCATGCCGCCGATCCTGACGCGCCTGTTGCGCCTGTCTGTGTCACTCGCTTCCATGGAGGGGACTCTAACCCATTACCCATCAGCCTTCAACATCGAGGCGGATGGGTTGGGGATGGGATATATTATTAAGCCATGAACGACGACGACAGACAGAGATCGCTCCAGCAGGAGGCGCTCGAGCTGCACCGCCAGTGGCGCGGCAAGCTTTCGATCGACAGCAAGGTACCGGTTTCGGACAACCACGCGCTCTCGATCGCGTACACGCCCGGCGTGGCCGAGCCCTGCCGCGAGATCGCCAGGGACCCGTCGCTGCTGGACACATATACCGGCCGCTGGAACACGGTGGCGGTGGTCACCGACGGCTCCGCCGTGCTGGGGCTGGGCAACATCGGCGCGCGCGCGGCGCTGCCGGTGATGGAGGGAAAGGCGGTGCTGTTCAAGACATTCGGCGCCGTGGATGCCTTCCCCATCTGCATCGAGAGCCAGGATGTCGATGAAATCGTCCGCACCGTGCGGCTGCTGGAGCCCGGTTTCGGCGGCAT
>JAJYLK010000018.1 GCA_021787775.1 Actinomycetes bacterium
CATCCTGGCGGCGAGAAAGCCCGGCGGAGCCTTCGACACCAATCCTGAGCCGGATACGACCCTGAGCAACGAGGATACCATCATCGCCGTCGGCGCGCCGGATGAGATCCAGTCGCTGGAGAGCTTGCTGGCGCCGGCGACAGGAACCGCTGCCGGTAGTGGCGATGCCTGAGATCGCTGACTTCCTCTTTCAGATTACCAGCCTGATCCGCGAAACCGCCGCTCAGCGCCTGGATCAGTGGGGCTGCGGCGAGCTCGCGGGTGGTATCGAGCTCGAGCGGCCGGCTACCAGCAGGCACGGCGACTATTCAACCAACATCGCCCTGGTGGCTGCCGGCAGAGCCAAACGGCCACCGCGCGAACTGGCGTCGCAGCTGGCGGATGATTTCTCGGCAGCCAAGACCCTCCAGCCACTGCTGGACCATGTCGAGATCGCCGGGCCGGGATTCATCAACTTCTTCCTCCAGCCGGCGGCGCTCGCAGGCGCGGTCCAGACCGGCATCGCCCTGGGCGCGCGCTTCGGCTCCAGCGTCCCGGCGGCGCCGGAAAAGATCCTGCTGGAGTTCGTCAGCGCCAATCCCACCGGCACGCTGCACGTCGGCCACGCGCGTTACGCCGCTTACGGTGACGCGCTCGGGCGCATCCTCGAGTTTGCCGGTCACGATGTCACATCAGAGTTTTATATCAACGACTACGGCTCGCAGATGGAGGTCTTCGGCCGCACGCTGGCGGCACGCTACGCCCAGGAGCTCGGCCTGGGCGGCGAAATCCCGGACGAAGGCTACCAGGGCGAATATCCCCGGCATCTGGCCGGGCTGATCGCGGCAGAGGAGGGCGACCGCTTCGCCGGCGATGTGTCGCCGGAGCCAACACCGGCAGCCCTGTCATTCTTCAGGCAGAGAGGCTGTGAACTGGTGCTCGGGCAGATGAGGGCCGAGCTGGAACGTTTCCGCGTCGGCTTCGACAGCTGGTTTTCCGAATCGCTGCTTTACAGTTCCGGCGAGGCGGAGGCCGCCATCGAGGAGCTGAAGCTTGCGGGAGAGGCGGTGGAGCGGGAAGGGGCGCTGTGGCTGCTGACGACCCGCTACGGCGACGACAAGGACCGCGTGCTCATCCGCGGCAGCGGCGAGCCGACTTATTTCGCTTCCGACATCGCCTATCACCGCGACAAGCTGGCGCGCGGCTACGACCGCCTGATCAACATCTGGGGAGCGGATCACCATGGCTACGTGCCCCGGATGAAAGCAGCCTTCGAGGCGCTGGCGCACGATCCGGAACGGCTCGAGATAATCATCGGCCAGCTGGTCAACCTGATCCAGATGGGCGAGCGCCGGCAGATGTCCAAACGTGCAGGGACGATGGTGACTCTCGCCGAGCTGGTGGACGGCATCGGCGTCGACGCCGCCCGCTTTTTCCTGGTGGACCGCAGCCACGACACCACGCTCGATCTCGACATGGAGAAAGCAAAACTGAGATCGGAAGAGAATCCGGTCTATTACGTGCAGTACGCACATGCGCGCATCTGCAGCATCCTCAGAAAATCCGGGACCGGTGGGGAGGCTGGCGGGGAGACCGGGGGAGGGGAAGAACAGGCCGGCGCCACGCGGGCCGCGGCCGGCGGGCTTCTCAGCCTGCAGCCCCAGGAGCGCGAGCTCATCCTCAAACAGGCTGACTTTCCCGCCGTGGTGCGCGCCGCGGCGATTACGCGCAGCCCTCAGCGACTGACTACCTATGCCCGGGAGCTCGCCGCCGTTTTCCACGTTTTTTATCACAATTGCCCCGTATTGCGGGCGGACCCCGGCACCGCCGCACTCCGCCTGGACCTCTGCCGGCTCACCCGGTACGTGATCGCCCGCAGCCTCGACCTGGTCGGTGTCGCGGCGCCTGAAACGATGTGATGACGTCGGCCGGCGCGGATCTGCGGAGTTTCATGTTATCCGCCGGCGGCGTTGACGACTCTCCCCGCTTTCGTAATCGAATTCATGCTTAAATCTTTAAGACAGCTCCACTGGAGCATCTACATCATCTCCCTGGCCAACGGCGTGATCATGACGGGCTTCATGATGGTGCTGCCACTGCTTCCCGGCTACGCCAGCCAGCTGGGCTTCAACGAATATACGATCGGCGTGCTGATGGCCTCTTTCTTTGTAGGCAGGGTCCTGGTCGAATTCCCCGTGGGTATAATCTCGGATTACATCGGCCGGCGCCTGGTGATGTGGGCGGCGCTGCTGGTATTCGCCCTGTCGACCGCCGCCTACGCGCTCACCACCACAGCGGCGCTGATGATTGCTTTCCGGCTGGTGCAGGGCGCGGCGTCATCGGCGTTCGTCGTGGGCTCCCAGGCATACATCAACGATGTGACCCCGCATGAACTCCGCGGGCTGGCCAACGGCGTCAACAGCAGCGCCATCAACTCCGGCGTGATCGCGGGACCGCTGCTGGCCGGCTTCCTCTCCCAAGCCTACTCGATCCAGACGCCGTTCTGGGTCGGGAGCGCCCTGGCGGGGATGTGTTTCTTCCTCAGTCTCGCCATCCCCGGAGCCGAGGCCGGCCTGAGGGCGCAGCTCGGCGGGATCTCCATCAGGCTGGCCGGAATCAGCGAGCTGCTGAGGCCCGTCCTCTGCCTGCCGGCAGCGGCGCTTTCGGCCATACATTTCCTGCAATGGATGGGTTTGACCATCTTCCTGACGATAGCGCCCATCATCACTGCCGAAAGGCTCGGCTGGAGCCCGGAGCTGGTGGCCGCCGCCCTGGCTGCCAGCGGCGCCGTATCGGCCCTCTCCAGCCCGCTGCTGGGCCAGATCTCCGACCGCAGCGGCCGCATCCTGGGAATCGCGGCCGGCCTGCTGGTCATGGCCCTGGAGAGCCTGGTTGTGCTGTTCCACCCCGGGACTGGTCTTACCATCGCTGCCTTCGCGATCGGCGGCCTGGGGGCGCCGGCTTATTTCAATTCCTTTTTGTCACTTATCGGAGACGTCACTACATCCGGCCAGCGCGGCGCCGTCACGGGCTTCATCGGTTCTTTCGGCGAATGGGGCAGCATCATCGGCAGCGGTTTGATTACACCTTTACTCTGGCATAATATCAACAGCGGAGCTCCACTGGTGGCGGACGTGGCGGTGTTTCTGGCGACGACGACTTTCGTCCTTGCGGTCCGGTCGGTGCTCACGAGGCAGTTGGGCGGCGCGCGCCCGGCTAAGGCGCAACCGTAGCGGAAGGAGTCATCCTGCCCGAACTTCCCGAAGTCGAGACCATCGTGCGGCAGCTGCAGCCGCTTCTGCCCGGCAAAGTGATCGAGCGCGTCAATGTGCTCGACCCGCGGATGACTGCGCCTGTGCTGCCCGCAGTCTTCCGCCGCAGTCTGAAGGGCAGGCGGATCGAGGCGGTGGCGCGGCGGGGCAAATACCTCAGGCTGGAACTGGCCGGTGGCGACGTGCTCGTCATCCACCTGCGCATGACCGGTGTGCTTTCATTCGAAGCCACGGGAAAGCATGCTGCCCGCCCGCATCTGCGCCTGGTGATCGAATTTGCCGGCGGCGGCGCGCTGCTGTTTCAGGACCAGCGTCGTTTCGGCACCGCGGCATTGCTCGATCCGGTCCAGGCGCAATCCTATTTCAGCCGCCTGGGGCCGGAGCCGCTGGAGCGCTCATTCAACGCCGCCCGCCTGCGGGATCTGCTGACCGGACGCCGGCGCCCGATAAAATCCCTGCTGCTGGACCAGCATGTCGTTGCCGGCATCGGCAACATCTATGCAGACGAGGCGCTCTACCGCGCGCGCATCAGTCCCACCCGCGAAGCCGGCGGCATCAGCGCCGCTGAAGCCGCGCGTTTGAGCGCCGCGATCAAGTCAACACTGCGCGACGCGATCATGCTTCAGGGTAGCTCGATCGACACATACCGCGATTCCCGCGGCCGCCGCGGCCGCTTCCAGGAGACGTTCCGCGTCCACCGTCGCGCCGGCGAGCCTTGTCCCGGGTGCGCTGGAGAGATCGTAAAAATAAAGCTGGGGGGGAGGGGGACTTACTACTGTCCCCGGTGCCAGAAATGAAGAAGGTCCGCGGGGCTTAAAAGATTACCTGCGGCTGGAGGCTGAAATCACGGTAGCGCGCGACGGCCCCGCCGCCGATCGACTTCGCCAGGTAGAGCGCCTGGTCGGCTTTGGCCCGCAGGGTACCGACGTCAGCGCCATCGGCGGGGCAGCAGACCACGCCGATCGAAACGCCAGTCATCTCGCGGCCGCCGGTACTCAGGTTCAGCGCCTGCACGCGGTGCCTGATGCGGGTAGCCAGGCGCTCGGCATCCTCGGTCACCGTCCCCGGCAGCACCAGGAAGAACTCATCGCCCCCGTAGCGTACCGCAATGTCTGTTTCCCGCTTCTCTTCGCTGATCACGCCTGCCAGATGCCTGAGGGCGCGATCGCCCTCCTGATGGCCGCAGACATCATTAAGCTGCTTGAGCCGGTCGAGGTCCATCATCAGCAGCGAGAAGGGAATGCGGTAGCGCTTGTAAAGCTCCAGGTTGCGATGCAGTTGCTGGCGGAAGTAGCGCACATTATAGAGCCCGGTGAGAGGATCGGTGTTGGCCTGATACTGCAGCTCCACGGAATGCTGCTCGATGAATGCCTCGATTCCGGCGCTCAGCAGCTGATAAAAACCTTCGTCCAGCCGCTGCGCCATTTCCAGCACGGCGATGTCGCTGGTGCGCAGCTCCTCGGCGACAGCGGCGACGATCTGCCGCTTCAGCGCCGTATAGTCGTCGATGATACTCGCAACCGAGGGGTCTTCCCGGCGCAATGTGGCCATTTTCGCCGCCAGCGTGCCGGACTCGAGGCTGGCGGAAAAATCGGTGGAGGGATCGGTGAGCGATCTGGCGATCTGCGTGATCAGACCGGGGAGGCAGCTGGCGAACTCCTGCGTGGGGAAGGACTCCAGTGATGCGAGGCCAAGGCTGTCGATCACCGATTTAAACCACTCCCTGACTACCTGCGTCTGGCGCCGCTTGAGAGACTCGCCTGCCTTGAAGGCCACGAAGGCGCTGCCGTTGGCAGTCACGCCGCCACCATGCCCATTTATCGGATTTCTGGCCATATGACTTTCAGGTCTGATGAATTCAAATCCTAAAGAGTCCTTTTAAACAGAGCCGCCATGCCCTCGTGCATGCTGCCGTAGCCGCCGATTCCACCCGGATTTTCGCCGACCGCATCGCCGGTAACCGGCGGACGCGGAGCAGGCTCCACCGCCGCGGCCGGTTGACGGCGCAGCTCGCCAGCGATCGCATCGATCCTCACCCTCGCTTCGCGACGGAGGCCGAGGGCGATATCCATGATCGACTCCACCGTCTGCAGCGTTTCCAGCCTCGCTCTTAATATATTCTTTTCCAGCCGGGCATAGTCTCCTGCCAACTGCTCGGTCATTTCCAGCATGCGCCCGGCCATTCCCGCCAGAGAAGCATCCACCAGCTCGGCAAACTGCGACAGCTCCGCAACCGGTGCGGTGGATAGGGGGCTGGCGTCCGCTGCCCCGGATTCATAGCCGCGACGCGTTTGCGGGGGAATGGACGGGAGAGCTTCCCGCTGCTGCCATTGTTCACGATCATATCCTGATGAAGATTCAGCGCGGTCGCTGCGCTCAGGGAAAGAATTTGCACGCAACCGGGGTTCGGACTGGTGCCTGAGTTCGGCGATGCGACGATCGACCAATTCCTGTAGATCCATGGGCCTCCTGTCATGACGTAGCGGCTTGACTGCTTTCCTGGACCCAAAGCGCTGCAAAGCCCAGGTGCTAGCCTGATTGCCATTACGTATGCGCAGGGTCTTTCGAGGAGCGGCCTGCCAGGGGTTGCTGCCTCGGCCGCATAATTATTTTCTACATGCTCGCGCTGGTTTCCTTTAAAAAAGACTACGGTGGCCTTGCGTCCCATCCCTGACTTGCCAGGATTCGGGCAGGAACGCAATGCCGCCGCGGTCAAACTTGATATACGGAACGGTGAATCAGAGCATTGTCACCGTGATGACGACCTCGCTCTGAACAGGGGCTGGACCGGCATCACGGACGGCGCTGCCTGCTGCTGCAATGGCTTGCCATGCCGGGAGCCCGACTTCGCCGCCGCCTGTGCCGTCATGGCCAGCCTGCTGGTTGCTTCCCGATGCCGGCGGCGCCGTCCGTGTAATTAGCTGAGTGATGATTTGCGCCCCCGGAGTCCTGCTCTGGTTGCTGAGGGCGTCCTTGCCGAAGTTCACACTGACGGCATCCCTGACGGTGACACCGACCCTGGTGGCGCTGGCTGCGGATCCGGCCAGAACTGCGGAGGGAATAAAACAAGCGCAAGCAAAAGCGGCTAAAAACAGTGCCGTGGCGCTCTTCACACGCTTTTTGTTTGCTGTTTTGTCCATTGTTCCTGCCAGTCCAATGGACAAACCGCGTCGCCGCTTCGCTTGCGCTTGGCTACCCGGCGAGGGCGTTAAAAAAGCTCAGCTGCCCCACCAGTCGGAGCAGATGAGCTGCTTGCGCAGAACACGTCTCGGCGCTCGCATTGAAGAGCAGCCTATCAAGCTTCGGCGGCCGGGCTGTCTCCCCTGAGAGAGACCCCTAGCTTTGCGCCCCCACCTCGCGATGGGTTTGCCTTTTCGTTCTTTCATCCTAAATATCGGTCCCGTTTGAACACGGCTTAAATAATTTCCTTTTTTCCTGAGCCAAATGAGCGTTATAATGGGGGCTATCAAAGATGCCTTTCGTGCGGTTTGGGACCGCCTGAAAATGAGCAGAGCAACGACGATACAGCACAAAAGCGGCGGCAAGACTACCGCCAGGCGAAAGACGTTCATGATTGCCGGCGCGGTGGTGGTGGCGCTGCTGCTCCTTTCCTACATCTCCATGGCGTCGGTCTTTCCCGCAGGGATCAAGGTAAGTCCGGCCGACGGGAACCAGGACGTCTCCCTCGACCAGCAGATCTCGGTTTCCACAAGCTGGCTGCGCGGACATATCAACAGCGTCAGCGTAAAGCAGTCTTTGCTCAATCCCTCCGGAGCTTCCGTCGGCGACAAGACCATCAACGGACACCTGGACGGCAAAACCTTCGTCACGGACAGCGGGCCGCTCAAGCTGGAGCAGGATTCAAAGTATGCCGTGACCGTCGACGCTGATCTGACTGAATTCTCGCTGACGGGTCCGCACCACCGCGAGGTCATGCAGACCTTCACCTTTCAGACAATCACCACCCCGGCGCCGATTTTCTCCCAGGACACGCAGGTAGTGCCGATGGGGCAGCCGATCGCCGTGGATTTCAACACGCCGATCCAGTCCTTCAATTATCAGCTGAGCCCGAACGTGCAGTCGTCGTCCAGTATTGACAGCTCCAATCCCACCAGGGCCTATATCACGCTGGCCAATTACCAGCAGGGGCAGAAGTTCGACCTGACGATCACCGCGGCCACCGGGAAAGACGGTGTGCAGATGAGCCAGCCGTTTACGCAGAAGATATCTACAACCGAGCCGCTCAAGGTCGAGTTCGTCCCGGGAGATGGTGAGGCCGGCGCCAGCGTCTATGAAGAGCCGACGCTGACGTTCACGGAGAACATCAAGAATCAGGGAGACGCCGACAAGCTGCTTTCGGTCGATCCCGCGACGCAGGGCTCATGGGACTGGGTCGCACCCGACAAGGTGGCGTTCAAGCCCGGCCAGAACTGGAGCAACGGCGAAAAGGTGACGATCCACCTGAAGGGCGGTCAGGATGCCTTCCGCGGCAGCAGCGGCAGCTTCCTGCGCGAAGACGTCAGCAGCAGCTTCACGGTCATCCCGGAAAAAGTGATAGACGTGAACCTTTCGCAGCAGCGGGTGTACGCCTATGACAACAACCAGCTGATCAGAACCCTGATCTGTTCCAGCGGCTCGCAGGCGACGCCCAGCCTTACGGGCACGTACGCCGTTTACGCCAAATCACCGGCGGTCGACATGAGTGGCCCCGGCTATCACGCTCCGCACGTTCCCTGGGTACTCATGTTCAACGGGGACTACACCATCCACGGCAACTACTGGGCAACCAGGTTCGGCGTGCCCACCAGCCATGGCTGCGTCGGCCTGCCGGTGCCCGACGCCCAGTGGCTCTACAACTGGACGCCGCTGGGCACCATCATCAAGATCCACTACTGACGCCGCGACGGCGTCTATCCGGCCGGCTCACGGCCAAAAAAAACGGGAAGCATCGCTTCCCGTGAAAAATCATTTTTCTGTTTGACGTCGATGCGTCAGGAAAGACCCAGCTCCGACACAAGGGCCGTCTTCGGCATGGCGCCGACAACCTGCTTGGAAACCGAGCCATCCTTGAACAGCAGGATGGTGGGGATGCTCATGATCCCGTACTTGCCGGCTGTTTCCCGGTTCTCGTCGACGTTGAGCTTGGTTACCTTGACCTTGCCCTCGTAATCATTGGCGATTTCCTCGACCAGCGGCCCGACCATGCGGCAGGGACCGCACCAGGCCGCCCAGAAATCCACAATTACGGGCAGGTCTGAATCCAGGACTTCAGCCTGGAAGTTCGCATCGCTAACTTCTAAAACGCTACCTGCCAACTTGTTCTCCTTTCGCTAGTACAGATACCGGACCGCCGCCCTCAGGCAGCTGGTCGGATTAATCATACCCCAATTACAGATGCCGAATCCTGATCGCCTTCTCGGGGCAGGCGGATACACAGTCACCGCACCCCCGGCAAAGGGAACCGTTAACGGTCGCAATCTCGCCCGGATCCATCTGGAACAGGGCCTTCGTGGGACAGGCGTCCCTCGCGGGACAGCGCTCGTGCGCCGCGCATAACTCAGAATCGACTACTGCCTGTTGCATCTTTCCTGCCTGATAACCGGGTATTCACTGGAACAACGTATTTCGCGGCCACACGGACCGCCACGGTCTTAGCCTCAGCCGAAGCTGAAACCGCCGCCACCGCTGCCGCAGCTGCCGCCGCCGGAATGCGACGCGCCGCCGATGCCGAACGAGCTGTTATAGACCTGCCGGACATCCCGGCTGCTGCAGCTGGGGCATTCCCTGTCGCTCTCGCCCAGGAATCCGGTCACGAATTTCTCAAACTCGTTTCCGCACTGATTGCATTTCAAATCGTATATCGCCACTGAATTCACCTCCAAAACTTAACGGTCCAGGCCGGACCGATGGATAATCGCGATTAATACCGGATTAACAACTTTTTTGATGTTACCGCCGGTCAAAGGATTCAAACCCGGACCAGGGGAGTGGCGAACGCCAAACATGCCGGCTCGTGTTAGACTATCCCGCATGCATCGAATCCTTTACACGAAAGATTAGTCTAACAGATGAAACCGCCCGTTCCCACTGATGAAGAGTTAATAGAACGGATCAGACGTCATGATAATGACGCTCTTGAGCAGTTGGTGTCGCGGTATGAGGTGAGGGTGTACAATCTCGCCTACCGAATGCTCGGTAACCGCGAAGACGCCGAGGATGTGCTGCAGGATACGTTCGTGAACGTCGTCCGGGGGCTGGAGAAATTCGGAGGCAGGTCGAGCTTTTCCACCTGGCTCTATCGCGTCGCCGCCAACGCCGCGCTGACGAAGATCCGCAAACGCAGCCGGCGGGAGAAGAGCGAGAGTGAATTTCTCGATGATGTCTATTCCATCAGGAAGACGGCGCATTCAGGCAGCGTGCTGACTGACTGGTCGAGCAATCCGGCGACGCGGCTGCTTGACGAGGAAGCGAAAAACGAGATGAACCGGGCGATTGACGACCTGCCAGAGATATACAGGGCGGTGTTCGTGCTCAGGGATGTGGAAGGCCTGCCGACGGCCGAGGTCGCCGAAGTGCTCGGCCTCTCGGTGGCGGCGGTCAAATCAAGGCTTCACCGGGCGCGCCTGTATCTGCGAAACAGGCTGTCGGGCTACTTTACAGCGGAATAGAAACAGGACGGGATCGACTTGGATTGCCAGGAAATATTCGAAGAACTCTCGGACTACATCGACGAGAACCTGGCGCGGCAGAAATGTCGCGAGCTTGAACGGCACCTCGAGACGTGCCATAACTGCCGGGTAGTGGTCGACACGCTGCGGCGGACGGTGGCGCTGTATCATTCAATGCCGGATGAAGAGGTGCCGGAAGACGTGCGCCTGCGCCTGCACAAGATCATCCGCCTCAAGCCCGAAGAATAACCACTATCAGGTCTTCTCCCATTTCTCCAGATAGGCGACCTGGCTCAGGGTGCTGCCGTTCTCGATCTCCCGCCGCAGGCGGTTCTCACGCTCCATCACATCCATGGCGCGGTTTGCGATCTCCACCGCCCGGGCCGCCGGCAGCACCACGACACCATCATCATCACCAGCGATCCAGTCGCCAGGCCGCACCTGCTGTCCGGCCACCGTCACCGGCACGTTGAT
>JAJYLK010000019.1 GCA_021787775.1 Actinomycetes bacterium
AGCTGCGGATGTCCCCCGGCGGCCCGTCGCCAAACGGCCGGTTGCAGGCCACCAGCTTGTCCTTGCCGGGGCAGCCGCTGGTCATGAAGGGGATGCCGGAATCGATCACGATTCCCAGCTCCTCGTCGCTGAGGCCGAAATCGATCAGCCTGCCGGACGCGTCGAACGCCATCTCCTGCTGGCGGGAGAGTTCGCCCCTGATCACGTAAGCGGCCAGCTGCATCCGCCGGAACCGGCCCGGCTGGCAGGCTGCCCGGTCCTGCAGTGCCGAGCCCTCTTCCGGATAGAAAGAGAACAGGTGCACGTTGACGCCCATATCGATCAGGCGCTGCATCGTCGCAACCATCTCGACTTCGGTCTCACCCAGCCCGACGATCAGATGGCAACCGGCCTTGCCGTGGCCGAAGACCGCCACCGCCTGCTCCAGGCACTCCCAGTACCGCCCCCATTCGTGGGGGCCGCCGACGCCGCTGCCACGGTAGCGGTCGAAGATCTCTTCGGTGGCACCGTCGAGAGCGACGCTGCCGATCTCGGCGCCCGCCCTGCTGAAGGCGCGCAGCTTGCCGGCGTCCAGGACAGTCGGCGCCATCAGCAGCGAGATGGCCTTGGATAGCGGCACGAGCCGCTCGGTCAGCTCAAGGGTATCCTGAAAGGCGCGCCCGTGGGTCACCATCGAGATGCAGATGCGGTCGACGCGCGGCGAGTGCTCCTGGATCCTCTTAAGCACTTCGTCCAGCGCGAAGGACGGCCATTCGACGCGGATAAAACTCTTCTGGCGGAACTCGCCCTGGCGCTGGCGCTGCAGCCCGCAATATGCGCAGTTGCCGGCGCAGCCGCCACGGTAGGTGAGCAGCAAATTGATGCAGTGCAGCTTTGCGTCACGGTAGAACCGTCCCGGCCTCAACCCCAGCGTCATCGCCGCGGCCAGACTCATCTGCACATGTCCCGGACTCTCAACCAACTGTTTCATGTTGCTCCTCGAAGGCAAACCAGCTTTTTCTGACGGCCTGGCTGAGGGCGGCGGCATCGCCGCTCCAGCAATTTTCCATTTCGCGGCGACCACGGACGGCCTGGCGCCATGATCGTCCGATGAAAAGCTCACATTCTTCTTCATATTCCGCCAGCGCCGCTGCGTCGCCGTCAGCAGCCCTGGCGGCGGCCGCTCCCGCCAGCTCACCGGCGAAGACGGCGCTGGGGACCCCGGCGCCGGTGATCGGGTGAGCGTGGCCGGCAGCGTCGCCGGCGAGGATGACTTTGCCGGCACGCACCCGCGACTGGCCGCCGACGGGGATAAGGCCACCGGTGACAGTCCTGCCGGTCATGTCACTAATGACCCCGGCTGCCAGTAACTCCCGTTTGAGCTCTGCCAGCGCCCGGACACTGCTGACGGCAAAACGCGGATCAACGCCGGCGCCGACGTTGGCCAACCCTCCCTTGGGGAAGACCCAGCCGTAGCCGCCGGGGATGTAGCGGCGGAAGAAGATATGTGTCGTGTCGAGGCCGGAAGCCAGCGGCAGCAGCTCCTGCCGGGCGCGAACGCACCCGTTAGCCTCAAGGCCCAGCCAGCGGCGCACCGCCGAACGCGGCCCGTCGCAACCGATGACCACAGCCGGGCTCATTTCATGTTCACCATCGCCGTTCCTGAGCGTGACAACGCCATGGGCAAGCGACACCGCCGCGGTGGCGCCAATGAACCGCGCGCCCGCCTCCTCGGCCAGGCCGAGCAGCTTTCGGTCGAAGCGGTTACGGTGGCAGATCACCCCCGGCGCCAGCGTCATGACGCTGGTGCCGTCCGGCAGGTGCGTCTGCATGCCGCTGACGGTCTGCGCCACGTCGCCGCTGTCCTTCAGCAGGCTGAAATCATGTGCCAGACGGTATGGCAGATGTTCGGCGCACTGCACCGGCAGGCCGACCGTCGCCTTGCGGTCGGCGATGACCACGCGGGCGCCCGCGGCCGCAGCCGCGCGGGCTGCTGAACTGCCCGCCGGACCGGCACCGATCACCAGCACGTCACAATCAGGCACCGGACTTCACTCCTTTCACGGCCCCAAGCACCTTCTCCAGCAGATCCAGCCGCAGCTGCGTCTGGTTCTCAAACTGGCCCCGGTAGGCCTTTTCCTCCACGCCCAGCTGATAGCAGGTATCTTCTGATATATCAATCAGCACCGCCGGCAGGCCCGCTTCGATGAAGGTTCGCTGGCGTTTGATGAAGAAGGCTTCGCAGCAGCAGCCGACATAAGCACGGGCGCCGTTCAGCTTGCCGCTGTCAAGCGTCTCTTTCAAGTGCTCGTAATCGTGGATCGTGATCACTTCAAGGCCAGCTTCTGCCGCCATCTCGTATGCCTCGCCGATCGAGCATTCGCCGCACATGTCGCAGCCGTCGCGGTCGCGGTAACCACAGTCAAGCGGCTTGGCGCAGTAAGGCAGCAGCAGCAGGGAACACTGATCGACGGTGCTGTCGAAGTCGCCGTTGACGGTGAAGATTGAGTTGGCGTCGCTCAAGTCGATGCCGTACCCGGGCAGGCTAAGCTTCGCCAGCGCCAGCCCGACGGCGCGCCGAAAATCAGCCGGCGTCACGCTGAGCGTCGACAGGTCCGTGCCGCTAAAAAAGCTGTCGATCGCCGCTTCCGCCTCTGCCAGCGGGATGTCTTTCAGCGCCGCCTCCAGGTCGAGCACCAGCCGCCGGGGGCTGACAAAGAAGTCGCCACTGATCAGGCACTGCTTCAGGCGGGCGCGGCGGGTGTCGACGCTGGCAGCCACGCGGATAAGGCCGCCCTCGACGCGCAGGACGGAACGCAGCAGCTGATGCTCGCCGTCAGGATCGCTGACCAGCTCCAGCCAATCCGGCTGGCTGTATTCCTCGAGGAACTCTGCCTGCAGCCCTGCTTCCGCCACCGTCAGGCCGGCAGCCGCAAATTCGATCCCCAGCTCCTGCTCGAAGCCACGGCGGACAGCGTCCTTGATTTCAGACATCGGCGGCAGCGCGCCGCCCAGCTCATCCTTGAGTGAAGTGACGCGTTCGCTAAGCGAGGAGAGCCCTTTGGCGGAGAGCTTCTCCGTCGGGATCCTGAGCGATTTAATCATTGTCTCGGCGTCCAGGTCGATCAGCAGCGTGCCCTGGAACAAAAAGGCATCTCCCTCGAAGACGCCGCCGGTGCCGGAGATCTTCCGTCCGGCGACCTCGATATCGTTACGCGCCCGGAAGGCGGCGTCGACGCCCAGCAGCCGCAGGCCGGCGGCAAATGCCTCACAGATCTTCCGCGTGATCTCATCCTGGCGCAGCCCGAAGCGCGCCTTCAGGCAGATGAGCTCCCAGCCAAGGTGCGAGCTGTCGAAGTAGAGCGCGCCGCCGCCGGTGATGCGTCGCTGGATATCGATGCCCCGGGCGCTGCAGTAATCCAGCCGCAGCTCCTGGCCGAGGCTCTGGAAGTAGCCAACGAGCGCCGCCGGCGGATCGTACCTGAGGAAATGCAGTGTGTCAGGAATCAGATTCTGGCTGCGCGCCGCCAGCAGCGCCGAATCCAGGGCGATATTCTCAACCGCGCTCTTCGCGCCCGTGTCCAGCAGACGCCAGGTTTCCATCGTCTTGCCACTCCCCTTCGTCCTGATATATCAATGAACAGCATTGCTCAGAGAACACTGGCTCCAGGCCCATGCGACGCGCGCTCTGGATGATCCCTTCGGCTGGATAGGCAATGCCGTTGAGCCCGGCCCTGAGCGCCAGCTCGTCGGTGCGCCGCTTGTGCTCCCCGTAAGGCCGGGCACAGCCGAGCATGACCGGCGCCCGGGGAAATAGTTCCCTGGCGGCGACCATGATGTCCCCCACCGCCTCCGGCGGCGGCGGTGTCACATCCTGCATCGGCGTTCCCGGCTGCGGCGTCAGCACCACCAGCACCAGCGCCGCAACATCGTGCCGGGCGATCATCTCCAGCGCCCGCAGCTCACCCGCTATACGACCGAAATGCAGGCCTATCACCACGTGCGGCGCTGTCCTGATTCCGGACTGGCAAAGAAGCGCCAGCGACTGCTCGAAATTATCGACGACCGCATCAAGGTGGTAGACCTCATGGATGGTCTCGTCAGCGCCCAGCATGTCCAGCATGGCGATGTCGACGCCGGCGGCCGCCAGCGCCGCCGCCAGCTCGCCGTCGACAAGGCCGGTGTGGACAGCGATCGTCAGCCCTATCTGCTTCAGAGCCGCCAGGGCACCGGCGTACTCCAGCAGCGGCACGGAACCGTCCTCCCGCGAGCCGCCGCTGATTAGCAGGCCCTCACCGCCGCCCTGTTTCAGTCGGCTACCGAGCTTCAGCAGCTCCTCTGGCGACCGTGCCGCATGCATGGTCTCCAGGATCCGGGAACGGCAATGCTCGCATTTGAGCTTGCAGGCGCTGCCGGTGATTGAGACAGGAATGAATCGCGGCTCATCGCTGTTGCGGAAGCCTTCGGTCTCGTACCGCTTGATCGAGGGTGCGTAAAAATGGACGCGGTTGCCGAAGCGCGCGCGTCCGGTATTCCAGGCCTGGCGGTAACGCTGCGCGGCGCCGTCGCGCAGCAAGGCCTCGTTTTGCGCGGAGGCCTTTTTGTCCCCTAGTCGCAATTCAGCAGATCTTTGCTCTTGAATGCATCGAGTTCAGCTTCCATCCAGGCGCGAATGGCTTCCTCGCCATGAGGCAGGTCTGCCAGATCAGCTTCCAGGTTGGTGGGCTCCACCAAGACGACCCAATTGCCGTAGTTGTCGTCATTGACCATCGACGGCTTGGCAACCACATCCGCGTTCACTGCCACGATCGTGCCTGACACAGGCGAACGCATCGGACCGATGAACTTGCCGCTCTCGACATTGCCGAAAGCGTGGTCCTTGCGGATGGCGCGACCTTCGGGAAACGTCCGCATCTGCGCCAGCGTGCCGGCGGCCCACTGGCCGAAGGCGTCCAGGCCCATGCGCACCTTGCCGTCTTCAACCTTGGCCCAGATATGGTCCTTCTTGTGATAATAGAAGTCGTCCGGCAGTTCCCACGAACATTCTTCCTTGGTGCCAGCCTTGATCAATACCATACGCCTACTCCCGTGTCAGTTCATTTCTTGATATAGAAGTGCCAGAAAGCGCCGCTCGCGTCTTCCTCGACCTCGCAGGCCCAGCCGCCCGCCTTGCACAGCGTCGGCAGGCTTTCGCGGATCGCCGGCTCGTAATCGACGAGGAACTCGACCACTTCGCCTTCACCGGCGGCCTTCATGCCCTTCTTCGCTGACAGGTTCGGATACGGGCACTTCTGGCCCTTGCAGTCAACTATGTTGACTACTCCCTCTTCCTTGAGTGACATCTTGTGACCTCGATTCTGCCGTCAGGCGAAATTGACGACCTTGTTGTCGACGATCATGTCGACCAGTTCGTCGTAGTCGATGATCCTCGCGCCGCCGACGCGCTCGGCCACGCCTCGCTTTTCCACATCTTCCTTGACGGCGTAGACATTATCCAGCCCGGAAGCGTCAGCATAGACGCCGTCCTCGATCAGGACCACCTTGGCGTCGCTATCGCGCTTGGCCATGTCCAGGCCTACTTCAGCATAAGGAAGATTGATCAGATAAAGTGCCATTTTATTCTCCTCAGAAGTCGTAAACTACGTCATTGTCAGAGATCAGCTTCGAGATATCATCGCGGGAGATGACCTCGAACATGTCATCGATCTCGCCTGCGGCGATGCCCCGCTTTGCCAGCGAATCGCCGTCCACGTAGTAATGCGTCTCGCTGATGTCGGCGATGGTCTTCAAGTACCCGGCTGATTCGCTCTTGTCCGAGCCCTTGAGGGCGTAATAAGCGCCGTCACCCATGTACACGCAGGTGACCTTGTGCTCGTCCATGCCGCTCATCATGCCGACGACGGCCCTGAGTCCTTCGGTGTAGTAGATCGAACCGAACGGCGCCTTCAGGAACATGAAAAGGATTTTCTTTTCCATTTTTAACCCCTTTTGGTCTTAGAGAGTGATTACCCTGTCAGCCTGGCCGACAAAGGCGGCCCAATCCGGAATGCCGCCGACTTTGATGCCTTCAGAGAAGAATTTGCCGCTCTGCTGGCCACGGGCGTTGACACAGATGCCGCAGCAAACTATTTCAGCGCCGTTGTCAACCAGTTCCTTGTAGTAATCGCCCGGGACCTTTTCCCAATCAGCGAACTCCTGGGTGCTGAGGCCGTTGTAGATGCCGTCGAGATAGCAGAAGAAAGTGACCCCGTGACCTTTCTTCAGCGCGGCAGCCGCAATCTTGGCGGCTGTGGACCATTTTTCCGTTTGGAAAGGTCCTTCGGTCAGTAAGAAGTTGATGTTTGCCATGAGAACCTCTTTCCTTTCCGGCGCCGGCCCCCTAGTGTTTTGGGCCGTGCCCTGTTGCGGGGAAATGCCGCTTGCATGAAGCGGCATCGCCCACCTTTATTCCTAGTTCAACGATTATAGAATTTATAACCTGATCATACAACTCAGAATTAATAAACTAATCATGCTACTCAGGAAATGCTTCATTATTGATACGCAACTGGCTCTGTAAGGGGAACGCCGCGGTCCAGCAGCCGGCAAAGAGATCCGTTCGCTGACCTCGACGGTTGAACTGGTAGCAGAGCGTCGGTCACCATTTCTTCCTGGCGATGAAGAGGTCTAGATTTGGCAGTGCAAGCGGCGTGCCAACATGCGCACACGTGGAGGAAATGACACATCCGGCGTAGTCGCCGGGATAATGGCGCGCCCGACAGGATTCGAACCTGTGACCTCTTGATTCGTAGTCAAGCACTCTATCCAGCTGAGCTACGGGCGCAAGTTACGGCTTTGTGCCGCTGGTGGTTGCGATCGCGGTCATCGCCCATCGGGTAATGGCGGAGAGGGAGGGATTCGAACCCTCGAAGGAGGCTTAAAACCCCCTTAATCGCTTAGCAGGCGATCGCCTTCAGCCGACTCGGCCACCTCTCCAGTCCGGATCATGCAGGGCCATAAATACGTGGGCTGAACCGCGGCACAGCTACCAACCCTATTTTACATCCAAGCAAGGATTCTAGAGAGTTTGGATGCGGAAATCCAGCCGCGCCGCCTGGCGTCCACCAACCCGCTCAGCTAGACTGAATGGCGGGCATGAAAATCATCCTGACAATCATCACGGTACTGGCGCTGGCGGGGCTGGCAGATGCCGGCTATGCTCTGAACCAGCATTACGCACCACCCCTGGATTCGTCGTGTGACATCAATGCCACTGTCAGTTGCACGGCAGTCAACCAGAGCGATTATTCGGTGCTGCTGGGAATTCCGGTGGCGGCCATCGGTATGGCCGGTTATGTCCTCATCGGCGCGGTGGCGCTGACGGCACTCCTGAAAAAGGCATGGCGCCGATGGCTGATGCCGGCGATCGCCGCCGCCGGCGTTTTAGCGCTGGCTTTCTCGTTGTGGCTGACCTACGTGGAGTTACTTGTTATAAAGGCTGTCTGTCCGCTGTGCGTCACGTCGCTGGCGCTGGTGACGGCCACCACGATTACGGCGGCAACCGGACTGAGCAGGATGCGGAAGGTCCCCGGCAGAACCTAGTTCTTCGGCTCTTCTTCGTTGCCGACCGCCGCTTCACGCGCGGCGCGTTCCGCTTCCTCTCTCGCCTTGACCTGTTCCACAGCGCGGCGGCGCTCTTCGGCCACTTGCGGTTTCAGCCTCACTTCCTGCGCGATGCCGAGCATATACTTGATGTAATCAAAGGCGAAGTACATCAGCTCGATCTCGTCGTCCCGGATCTTCTGAAGCTTCCCGGGCGCGACATCGAATATCTCCAGGAAGCGACTTTCCAGCACAAAGCGGCGGAAAGCATCCAGATCGTAGCTGGCCAGGTAGAACATCTTCTGCCGCCGCTCCCTGTCTTCGTCGTCGCGGGGGATGTTCTGCTTCATCATGATGTTCTTCCACTCACGGTTGAACTCGTCCGCGCGGGCGGCCTCCTGATCTTCGCGCCATTCCCTGATGGTCCATTGCCGGTCTTCGTCGAAACCGCGGCAGTGATCCTCCTTGACGATGACGTAGAATTCGTCGTGGACTGCCTCGTCGGGCTTTTCTCCGGCCACGCGGTGCGTGGCCTGACCGACAGGATAGTAGCGGCAGGCAGCCGGCCGGTCCTCGTAGATCTTGCAGCCTTCTTTCTCATCGACGAAGGGGCAGAGCTTCTCACCATCCTCATTCATCTTCAGGAAGGCCAGCGGATGCGTCGTCTTCTCATCTTCCTGAAAACGTGTATAACGCGCCAGGAACTCTGTACTGCTCAAGCCGAGCCGGTTCTTCATCCTGACGACGTCGTACGGCGTCAGCAGCACCTCGATGTTGCGGCAGCAACGCGTGAAACAGGAGATGCCGGGATGGCAGCGGAACTTGAACCCGGAGTCGAGTTCGTATTTCGTCGGTATTACAGCCTTGTTGTTCAGAGAAACCATGATGATACCCGGTTGTCGAGTGAGTCCGCCTCATCCATTGTAGACCATTTGGATGGCAAAAAAACGGGCGGCCGCACATGGCGGCCAGCCCGTGATTCCTTTTAGGCGAACGTCTGTTTACATGGGCGTGTCGCGCCCGGCGGCGCGGGCGAAGGCCATCGCGGTGGCGCGGTAGACCATGTGAGCCATCTTGGAAAAGGGCGCGTAAATGAACAGGAACATCACTGTTGACAGATGAATGAAATAGGTCGGATAAGCCAGCACGCCGATATTGGCCAGGCGGAAGGCCGCCGCACCGATTCCGGTCAGGATCAGGACGATGATGACACCGATGAGCAGCCAATCAAAATAACTCCCCAGACCGACCTTCTCCTGGTGCTTGAAACGGTTGATCGCGATCAGGCCGATGCCGATGACGCCGGCGATGGCGCCGCTGTAGCCGAAGAGCTTCACCAGGCTGATCGTCGGATAGGGCGAAAGCACGCCCTGGCCGCCCCACAGCAACGGCAGGTCGGTGAACATCGTCGAGACGATCGTGGCCAGGAAAAGCAGCACGAATGCGTAGAAGATGAACAGGTGCGATATCTTCCGGTCCTTGGTCTCGTCGCACTTGCCGAAGCGCTTGTGCGCCGCGATCTCACTGATCACGGGTGCCACCTGCGCCATGCCGCTGCCGGAGATGGGAGCGCCCTCCTGGCTGGCATGCTGCTTCATCATCCCCCAGTAATTACGGATGCCTAACGCGAAGATGATGATCGAGAGGACGAAGAAGGTCGTAAAAACGCCCACGATCGGCCAATGCCCCAGAAAGGAGGCGTAAACGATGTCGCCCGGATGCTCCAGCGTACCGTTGACCAGCTCGCCCCTCTGCGGATTGAAGCTGCCCAGCAGCCCGACCGCCAGCCCCACGATGATCAGCGGCAGCGCCGCCATTATGGCGATCATCGACGGGTTGCCGACACCCTTGGCCAGGAAGCCCGGCTTCGACAGCGTCGGGATCGACATCTTGGCGACCGCCTGCATCACCCGTCCCGGCTTGGCGTCGCGAGGACACTGGGCGGTGCAGTCATTGCACTGATGGCAGAGCCAGATGTCCGGGTCGGCCACCAGCTTTTCCTTCAGTCCCCATTGCGCCCAGATCATTTCCTTGCGCGGGAAAGGATGGTCGTCGGGTGTGATATTACACACGACCGAACAGGTTGCGCACTGGAAGCATTTTTTCAGATCCGCGCCACCCGCGCCGATGACCTCGCGTACGAAGCCGATGTCGGGCTGGATCATCTTCGCTTGCGCCTCAGCCGGCTTTGCAGCTTCCTCAGCAACTATCCCTTCGGACTCGTCGCCGGCTGCTGCTTCTTCGCCCTCAGCCTCGGCGGTTGCTACCGCTGCGGCGCTCCCGGCCTCTGCCGCGGGCGCATTTTCTTCCGGCGCCGCCTCCGGGGCTCCAGTCGATTCTTCCTTGTTTTCTACTGATTCGTCCGCCATCTCTTGCCTCCTAGAATCCCTTGAACGGGTTAGGTCCGAATTCCTTCAGCTTTGCAGCGAAGTCTTCCATGATCTGCGGAAGCTTGTCCCATTCGTTCAAGGCAAGCTGCACCTGGGTGACTCGTTCAGACTCGAGCATCAGCCGGCCGAGAGTCTCCTGAACCTTGCCGAGCCGCTCGTTGGCCGCCTTGCTGCCCTTGATGAAATGGCACTGATAGTCGTCGTCGAAACGGCAGCCGATCAGGAGGAAGCCCTCGATGCCGGCCGACAGCGCGTCGGCGATCCAAACCAGGTTGGTCCCGCCCAGGCACCGCATG
>JAJYLK010000020.1 GCA_021787775.1 Actinomycetes bacterium
CTTCCTACTTCCTGATAGTGTGGGATTTTGTCAAGTACGCCAAGGACAATGACATCGCTGTTGGCCCCGGCCGCGGCTCGGCTGCCGGCAGCATCGTCGCCTTCTGCCTTGGCATCACCGATGTCGATCCGCTGAAGTATGACCTGCTGTTCGAGCGCTTCCTCAACCCCAGCCGGCGCACGATGCCGGATATCGATATCGATTTCTCGCCGGAAGACCGCGAGAAAGTGATCGCGTATGTGGCCGAGCGTTACGGCCGACAGAACGTGGCCCAGATCATCACTTTCGGTTCCTTTGCCGCCCGCGGCGGCACGCGGGATGCCGGCCGCGTCCTGGGCGTGCCCTACGGTACGGTTGACAGGGTTGCCAAACTGATACCCGAAGGGCCCGGCGTTACGTTCGCGGAATGCCTCCGGCCGGGCCAGGAACTGCGCGACGCCTACGACGCGGAGGAGCAGACGAAGCAGATCGTCGACCTGGGGATGTTCCTGGAGGGGATGGTGCGTCACGATGGCATCCATGCGGCGGCAGTGGTCATCTCTGACCGGCCGCTCACCAACCACCTGCCGCTGCAGCAGAAGGGGCGCGACGCCGAGGTCGTCACCCAGTTCGCGATGGAAGACGTCGAGGCGCTCGGCCTGCTGAAAATGGATTTCCTTGGCCTGCGCAATCTCGATATCCTCAAGGCGGCGGTGCGGATGATCGCCGCCAACCACGATGTCAGCATCGACCCCGGCGCTATCCCGCTCGATGACGCCCGGACCTATGAGATGCTCAGCCGCGGGCAGAGCGATGCGGTCTTCCAGTTCGAGAGCGCGGGGATGAAAGATTCGCTCCGGCTGGTGGGGCCGACGCGGTTCGAGGATCTGGTGGCCATCGTGGCGCTCTACCGGCCCGGGCCGATGGCGCAGATACCCGAGTTCGCCCGCAACAAGAAGAATCCCGCTTCGATCGTCTACGACGATTCGCGCCTGGAACCGATCCTGGAACCAACTTACGGCGTTGCCATTTATCAGGAACAACTGATGGAGATCTCCAAGCAGATCGCCGGCTTCACGCCGGCCGAAGCCGATGACCTGCGCAAGGGCATCGCCAAGAAGAAGCACGACGTGCTGGCGAAGCTGAAAGACAAGTTTCTTGCTGGCTGCGGCGCCAATAACGTCAGCAGCCGGGTGGCCCGCAAGCTCTGGGGGAACATGGAGGCCGCTGGTGATTATTCCTTCAACAAGTCGCACGCGGTCGGCTACGCGCTGATCGCTTACCAGACCGCCTACCTGAAGGCCAACTACCCGCGTGAATACATGGCGGCGACGATCTCCAGCGTCATGACTACCAAGGACAAGGTGCCGTTCTATGTCAACGCCTGCGCCGCGATGGGAATCGAGGTGCTGCCGCCGGATGTCAATGAGAGTGGAAGCGACTTCACAGTTGTTGATGACAGGATACGTTTTGGTTTAACTGCGGTGAAGAATGTTGGTGGTACGGTGATCGCCGCGATCGTCGCGGCCCGCGAGCAGGGCGGTCCCTTCAGCTCGATATATGATTTCTGCCGCCGGGTCGATTCCCGGCCGCTGAATAAAAAAGCCCTGGAAAGCCTGATAAAATGCGGCGCCTTGGATTCTACTGGAGCCAGCCGCCAGGGCATGCTTAAGGTGATGGGACAGGCACTGTCGATGGGTACGCAGAGCCAGCAGGACAGCGCCCACGGGCAGGCTTCGATCTTCGACCTTGGCGGGGAAGAGAGCTCGAACGAGGCTGCCGATCCGGCGATATCCGCCGATGAATTCGAGCCGGAGATCCTGATGCGGCTGGAGAAGGAGACTCTCGGGCTGTATGTTTCCAGCCATCCCCTGAGGGACCTGCAGCCCCAGCTGGAAGCCGTCGCCGCGCAGTCGACGGCGGCGCTGAAGGAAGCGCGTGACCGCTCCAGCGTCACCATCGGCGGCCTGGTTACGACCGTGAAGCGGCTGACCACCAAGAAGGGCGACGTGATGGCGTTTGTCACGGTGGAGGATCTGGAGGGCAGCGTCGAGGTGGTTGTTTTCAGCGACCTGTTTTCCCGCTGCCGCGAGCTGCTGGTCGAGGACCGCGTGGTGGTCATCCGCGGCAAGGTCGATCACAAGGATGAAGGGGATGTAAAGATCGTCGCGTCTGACATCGACGAGCTGCGGGCGGCGCCGCCGGCTGGCGGTGGCGGGAGCGGCGAGACGGCGCCGGACGACCGGGCGCAGCTGACCCTGCGGCTCGACCTGGCAGATATCAAGCCTGAGCTGCTGATCAACATGAAGGATATCTGCCGCAACAATCCCGGCGGCGTGCCGGTCATCCTGAGCATGCGCACTGACGATGGCGTGCGGAAACTCCAGCTGGGACAGGAATTCAGTGTCGAACCCGGGAGCGATTTCATCGATGGCATGAAAGGCCTGCTGGGCGCCGACGGGGTTCAGCTAAGCGACGCCTAGGGCATATTAGGGCAGGAAGCGAAGGCGCTGCCGCTGCCGGCACTGGAAAACGCCATGCCGGATATGATAGCTTCCCTTCTTACTGAAGAGCCCGACCGGGGAGAGACTTTGCCCACAGCCCAAGAAGCATTGAACGAACTCCTGGAGATGTCAGCCAGCGTCCGCCAGGCCGTGCTGGTGCGTGGTGCGGATGAGGTGCTGGCCAGCACATTCGCCGCCGGGGAGGCTGAGGGCGCGATGGTCAGGACCGCCCGCGAGATGCTGGACACTGCGCGGTCGGAATCCGGGGCGATGGGCCGCGCCGCGCTCAGCCAGCTGTTCGTGGAGACTGCCACGGGCTGCGTTTTTATCGTGGCGGGAGACCGGGACACATGGCTGGCTGCCACAACCGGCGCCGAGCCGACCGTGGGCCTGGTGCTCTATGATGTCAATACGGCGCTCCGGACCGCCCTCGAGGGCGAAGCCGGCGGCGACTACTCCAAATAGGAGCGAGCATGGCCAGAGGAAGATTTTTCTTTACCAGTTTTCTGCTTTCGGCGGCGTCGGCTCTGGGCGTCACCTATCTGCTCAGAAGAGTGCGCCGGCAGCCACGGGTGGAGCTCTACTACGATGACGGATCGATGCTGGCGATTAGCAACAGAAGCTCCGAGCTGTCGGTCCGGCTTAGCTCCCTGGCGGACGAGCTGCTCAAACAGGCGCTCTAGGAGCCGGGCCGCAGGCTCCGCCGCTGGGCGTTTTTCGCCTGCAGCTTTTCCAGGACGGCGCGGCGCAGTTCGGCCATCCTGGCTGCCGGGTCCGGATCGCTGGCGGGTGAAACCGCTGTTCCATCCTGCCTGCGCCGGTAACGAACCTCTTCCACCTGCCGCGACATCAGGCAGAACTCCTCTGCGCTCAGCCAGCGTGAAACCCGGCCGGAGAATTCCCTGATGGTCTCCTCCGCATGCCGCCTCATGCCATGCTCGTCGAGCGCGGCCACCAGGGCCAGATAATCCTTCAACAGCGGCTCGCGCAGGTAATCGGGGCCCAGCATGGCGGTCAGCAGTCTGCGTCGACGCCGCCGGTGCACCAGCAGCCGGCCCAACCGCCAGGCGGCCATGGCCGCCAGCAGGATCGCCATGCCCGCCGCCACCAGTAAAGCCACCGGCAGCGGCCGGGAAAGCCTCGCCGCCGCCGCCAGGCCGCCAGTCATGCTGCCCAGCATCGTTCCCACGGGTCCGCTGGCCAGCGCCCCGCCGATGTAGGAGAAGATGCGCGCCACCGGCCAGCTGTTCTCTCCGCCGGCTGCGGCCGGGCCGTCGAAGCCGGGCGTGGGATCGAAGGGGACCCAGCCGGCGGCGCCAAAATAGATCTCGACCCAGGCGTGAGCATCACTTTCCCTGATTTCCCAGAGTCCGGTGAACGGGTTGTAGCTGCCGCCGGCGTAACCCGTGACCACCCGTGCCGGGATGCCGATGCTCCGGGCCATCACCGCCATGGCGGAGGCGAAATGCTCGCAGTAGCCGGCGCGCTGCTCGAACAGGAAATATGCCACCGCGTCCATGCCGCTGGTTTGCGGCGGCACATTCAGATTATAGGGATAGTTGTCTTTCAGGTAGAGTTCGATGGCGAGCGCCTGATCGTAACGGTTCTGGTAGTTCTGCGTCACCCGGCGCGCGAGGTTCTGGACCCGTTGCAGATCGGGGTCATCCGGCAGCCGGGTGTACTCGGCCGCGGGCTGCGGGTCGGCCGGGCGGGGGTAGCGGCGCAGCAGGACGGGATCGTATACCGGAGCCTCTGTCATCACCGAATAAACCGTGTCGCTGGTGAGGGGGAAGGGGCTCCTGAGGCTGCCATAGCTGTCGATCTTGATGCGGCTGGCGGGAAAATAGAGCGACACCGGCCTCCAGCTGGAGAAGATGATATTGGGCAGATCGGATTCGATGTAAAAAGTCTCCAGCCTGCTGTTGGTGTTGAGGCCGGGAGTGGCCTGCGTCTCCAGGTCCAGCGGCGGCGTATCCGTGCTCACGTCGGTCGTCTGGTCCGAGCTGATCTCCCAGCCTTTGCCGTTGTAGCGGTCGAAGACAACGCCGCGGTAATAATCGGAGGTGTCGGAGCGGACTTTCATGACGATGTTGTCGCTCAAATGGCCGCGGGCGCGCAGGTCCATGTACTGGTTGAAGCCGTAGTAGGAGTTGGAATCGAACTGCGGCGGTCCCGAAAACGGGCTACCCTTGGAATATGAGGGATTGTCAACCTGACTGGTGAAATCGCCCGCGATCTGCCTGAAACTGGAAAGTGGCAGTGAATGCAGGCGCGCCTGCGTCGACTGCGGCAGCAGCAGCAGCACCGGCACGGCCACGCACAGGCTCAGGAGCCAGACGAGGGCGCCATAAATGACCATCATGACCGGCCGCGCCGGCTGCGCCGCGCTGACCTCCGCCTCCACCTCCGATGCGTGCATGAACACCAGCGACACCGCTGCGGCCAGGCTGAAGAGGATGAAACCGGCGGCGTACATCATGCCCGTGGACAGCACCGCTCCGGCGGCGATCAGGACCAGGCCGCTTCCCAGCGAGAACTTGAGGTCCTTGCGCGCGGGCAGGTCGAATGAATGCAGCACCTGCAGCCACAGCAGCAGCTTGATCAGCGGCAGGCGTGTGTCATACAGGCTGGCCGCCAGATCGTGGAAGAACATCACCGCCGCGATGATGACCAGGAAGGAAAGGATCGCCTTCGCCGGCAGGTTTCTCTGTGCGCGCATGCGCCAGCTGAAAGCGAAACCCGCCGCGGTCAGCCCCGGCACAACCAGCACTGTCAGCGGGCTGTAATAGCCCATCGCCAGCACGGTTATCTCGGCGGTGAGGATGCTGGCCAGCACGCTCAGCCGCAGCGGCAGGCTGTCTCCGGCGGCCGCTTGGGATTAAGGCGGCTGAACCAGTCTAAAAGTCTTCCAGGCATGCAAGCGCCTCTTCTTCAGAGCCGGCCAGGAGCAAGCCGCCGCCGCCGGCGCCGATGGCCAGCGCCAGCCGGTCGAGCTCGCGGCTGTCGAGGAAATGGGTGTGTGCCCGCGGATCGTGCGTGAACCGGCGCCCGTCCAGCATGATGACGATTGCCTGCGGATGCGCCGCCAGGAACTCGCTGTCGTGCAGGCGCGCGTATGCGCGGGAGCTGGGAAGGATGAGCACCGGCGTCGTCTCCGGCCACGGCAGCCCTTCGCCCGAGAGGTCGAGGGAAGCCTCAGCGTCCGGCTGCACTTCTGCCAGCCAGAGCATCGCCGGCCCGGGTTCGTGGCCCAGCCCGGCTTCAGCCGCGCCGCGCGGCGAGGCGCCGATGGCGAAGCGGCGGCTGCCTGCAGCCTCGCGCTGGACCAGGGATGCGGCCAGCGATACCGCCGTCTCGAAGGAAGCGGCGTCGAATCCGCCCGGACCGCCGAAGCGGTCCAGGATGAACACCGGGCTGGTGGCCGTCTGCCGGGCGAATTCGATCACCGCCAGCCTGCCGATCCGGGCGGAGGTCGGCCAGTGAATCGAGCGCGGGCTGTCCTCCGGACGGTAATCGCGGACACCGAGGTAATCGCTGGCGGCGGAGCGCGAAGGGGTCGTGCTGGCGGCCATGCTGCCTGAATTCCGCTGGCCGGAACTCCAGTCTCCTGCCAGTCTGTGCCAGCTGGGATAGACCACCAGCGGACAGTCGGTGCCGTATGAATGCCTGCCGCGCGCGAGTCCCGCCGGGGCGCTGCTGGAGACGATCACGCTTCCTCCCGGATAAACTCCGCGCCTGAGGCCGGTGAATGCCAGCTCCAGCAGGCAGGATTGCCGCGGTCCCAGAAAGGGGATGAGCGTGGAGGCGGCGCTGCCGCCGAGGAAAAGGTCCAGGCGGAGGAAGAAACGCGGCAACCGGTGTGGATTGGTTATCACGATGTGTGAGGCAAGCACATCTTCCCGCAGGGCCTGGCCGGCGCAGGACTGCGCAAGCTGAAGGCGCCGGCAGTTGAGCCGGCTGAGCACCAGCGACATCAGGGGCATCGCCAGCAACGTCGCCGTGACCACGTAAAGCCAGCCGGAGCCGATGTTGAGCGCGATGACGTAAAGGGCGCCGGCGGCGGCGAGCCAGAAAAATGTCTTGCGAGTGGGCATGGGCGCCGGGCCGGACGGGGCCGGAGCGCTAGACCGGAACTCGCCGCGAGGCGACGATGGCGGACACCAGTTCCGCCGCCGCCTCACCCTTGAGCGCGGTCCTGTGTTTGAGGACGAGACGATGCGCCAGCACCGGCACGGCAGCCCGCTGCACATCGTCCGGGATGGCATAATCGCGGCCGTCGGCCAGGGCCAGACCCTGGCAGGTGCGTACCAGCGCCACCGAGGCCCGCGGTGACGCGCCCTGCAGGACGTCGGCATGGCTACGGGTCGCGGCGACCACGTCCAGCGCGTAGCCGAGCACGTTCTCCGCCACGCCCACGCGGCGCACGGCCGCCTGCAGCAGCGCTATCTGGCGGGCGTCGACCACCGGTTCGAGGCTGTCGAGCGGGTGCGCCAGCAGCTGATCCCGGACCAGGCGCTGCTCGCTGACCCGGTCGGGCAGGCCGACGTTCAGCGAGATCAGGAAACGGTCCGTCTGTCCCTCGGGCAGCGGGAAGGTCCCGTGCACTTCATACGGGTTCTGCGTGGCGATAACGAAGAATGGCACTGGCAGCGGATGGCTGGTGCGGTCGACGGTCACCTGGTTCTCGCCCATGGCCTCCAGCAGCGCCGACTGCGTCCTGGGACTGGTGCGGTTGATCTCATCGGCGAGGACGATGTTGGCGAAGAGCGGCCCCGGCGACCAGTAGAATCTCTCATCCTTGGGGGAATAGATGTTGCTGCCGGTGATGTCGGATGGCAGCAGGTCGGGGGTGAACTGGATGCGCGCATAGCTGGCGCTGATTGACCTGGCGATGCTTTTTGCCAGGGTGGTCTTGCCGACGCCGGGGATGTCTTCCAGCAGCACGTGGCCCCGGCTGATGAGCGCCACCAGCACCATGCTGATGACGTCATCCTTGCCCGCGATCACCAGGCCGATATTCCGCTTCAGCCGCGCGAATAATTCGGGCAGCTCCGCCGCGGCACGCGGATCGCTCAGTGCCGCGGCCTGGGCATCCGCGTCCAGACTGCGCACGAGCTTGGAAACCTGTCTGTTATCCTTCATCATTTTGCCCCAAAAGTAGAGATGGCCGGCAGCCCTGATCCTGCAACGCGCGTTTTTTTACGCCGGCGCCGGATGGTGCTCTTTAATCTCTATCGACCCCTGGCGGCGGGATTTTTAGCGCTTCGGCACGGGCGGATATTCGGTTCTTGCCTTCCGCGTGTTATAAGATGAGCGCTTGCGGAAACAATATGCTGATCAAGCATCGCGGAGGACCTTTGCTGCTGGATGAACGCCTGATCGAGAAGGCAATCGGCACCGCCCTGGAAAAGGGCGGTGAGTTTGCCGACCTCTACGCCGAACGTGGCCACACGACTTCCCTCAATCTCGAGGACGACAAGCTGGAGAAGATCTCGCGCGGGGTCGACGCGGGCGCCTCCATCAGGGTGGTCCGGGGCAACAGCATCTCTTTTGTCTCCACTGACCGGGTCGACGAAAAATCGCTGCTGGCGGCGGCGCGGCTGGCTGGCGAGGGAGTGCTGGGCGGCGGCGGCTCGGCGCGGGCGCTTCATGGCGTCACGGCAGGCTCGGTCCACCGGATCGAGATCGCGCCCGAGACCGTGAGCGCTTCCGAGAAGGCGCAACTGCTCCGGGATGCCAACGCCGCCGCCAGGGCGATGGGCTCGGAGGTGGTGCAGGTGTCGGTCGGCTTCAGCGACGAAGTCAGCGAGATCCAGATGGCGAACTCGGATGGTGAGCTGGCCCAGGAGGAGCGCGCGCGCGTGCGGCTGATCGTCCGGGCAGTCGCTGCGCGGGGCGGCGTGGTGCAGACAGGCTACGACAGCGTCGGCGCCCACCGGGGCATGGAGCTGTTCAGCGCCGGCGCCGCGCGGCAGGTCGGTGAGACCGCGGCCTCCAAGGCGGTCGTCATGCTGGATTCGCGGCCGTCGCCCAGCGGCAAGATGACCGTCGTCATGCACCGCGGCTTTGGCGGCGTCCTCTTCCATGAAGCCTGCGGCCACGGCCTGGAGGCTGACGCGGTCGAGAAGGGGGCCAGTGTCTTTGCCGGGCGCGTCGGCGAGCGGGTCGCCTCCGAGCTGGTGACGCTGGTGGACGATGGCAGCATCCCCAACGAATGGGGCTCCAACGCTTTTGACGACGAGGGCGTGCCCACCGGGCGCAACATCCTGATCGAAAAAGGCATCCTCAAAGGATTTTTGTACGACCGGCTGCGGGCGCGCAACGCCGGTGTGGCGCCGACCGGCAACGGCCGCCGGCAATCATTCCGGCACCCGCCGATCCCGCGCATGACCAACACTTTCATCCTCGCCGGCGATTCGACGCCGGAACAGATCATTGCCGCCACCGAGCGCGGCTTCTATGCCAAGACGCTGTCCGGAGGGCAGGTGGAGCCGGCCACGGGCGACTTCGTGTTCGGGGTCTCGGAAGGCTACCTGATCGAGAACGGCAAGGTGAGCTATCCGCTGCGCGGGGCGACCCTGATCGGTAATGGTTTCACCGCGCTGAGGAACGTGGACATGGTGGCGGGCGATTTCGAGATGAACATCGGCGTGTGCGGCAAGGACGGCCAGGGGGTGCCCGTCGGCAGCGGCCAGGGCACGCTCCGGATCCTGGATCTGACCGTGGGCGGGACGGAGGTGGCATGAGCGTGCTCGACACAGCCAGGAAAGCGCTCGGGTTTGCGGCCGCAACCGGCGTCGGGCAGGCTGAAGCTTTCGCGCAGCTGGGCCGCTCGCTGCGGGTCAAGGTCTACCGCCAGGAGGTGGAGGAGCTGGTCAGCTCGACCGGCAGCGGCGTGGGCATCCGCGTGTTTTCGGGCGGATCGGTCGGTTACGCCTACACGTCTGATCTTTCCGATGAGAGCCTGAAAGCGGCCGCCCAGGCGGCGGCCGACGCGATGTCGGTGACGGCGCCGGACGAGTTCGCCGGGCTGCCGGAGCCGGCGGGTGAATTTTCGCCGCTGGAGCTCTACTCCCCGGATCTGGCGGCGGCGCCGGTGGCAGACAAGATCGCTTTCGCGATGAAGGTGGAAAGGGCGGCGCTTGAGAGCGACAGCCGCATCAGCCAGGTGGAGTCCGCCACCTATTCCGAAGGCGACAGCCATATCGCGCTGGCCAATTCACTGGGGTTCGAACATCAATTCTCGGAGACCAGCTGCTACAGCTTCCTGCAGGCGATCGCTGAGCAGGACGGCCAGATGCAGACAGGTATCTCTTTCACCACAGGCAGGAATCTTGAGCAACTGGATGCGGAAGCCACCGGACGCGAAGCGGCCTGGCGTGCGCTGTCGCTGCTGGGGGCCGAGCAGTGCGCCAGCATGAGCTGTCCCGTGGTAATGGACCCCTTCGTCACTGCCAGCGTCATCGGCGCCATCGGCTCGGTGCTCACCGGCGAAGCGGTGCAGAAGAAGCGGTCGATGTTTGCGGGACGGGAGGGCCAGCGGGTTGCCGGCGCGCTGGTGAATCTGCTGGATGACGGCATCCATCCGGACGGCCTGGCGACGGCGCCGTTCGACGGCGAGGGCGTGCCTACCCGGCAGA
>JAJYLK010000021.1 GCA_021787775.1 Actinomycetes bacterium
ATCTTCGCCGGCAGCGACGGCGGCTATTTCGGCCTCGACGACGGCGACCTGTATGTGTCGACTAACGGTGGCAGCAGCTGGGCACCTACAACCATCGAAAACTGGCCCGTAACGGCGGTCGCGTTCTCGCCCGACTATGCAAATGACCACACCCTCTTTGTGGGCGTGGCGGCGCAAGGGCATCCCGGCCCCGCTACTGAATCTATGTTCATATCAACAGACGGTGGCAGCAGCTGGAGCTGGAATACCAACGGGCTGGCATACGAGAACGTAACCTCCCTGACCGTCTCGCCCAGCTATGCCACAGACCACACCGTCTTTGCCGGCACCGAGCTTCACGGCGTCTTTAAATCGACCGATGGCGGCAGCAACTGGAGCCAGGTCAACAACGGGTTCGCCGGGACAAACTACGCCGTTTCTGCCATGGCGCAATCCGGCTACGAGGACTGCACATATCCAAACGGAGTCCGGAAATGCCTATTCCAGCCGGTGATCTTCGCCGCCATCACCGACGCAGGGCTGTTCGAATCGACCGACGGTGGCAATGACTGGAGTCCGGCGAACGCCGGTTTCGGCGGCGGCAACATCGTCATCACCTCCCTGGCGGTCTCTCCCGGCTTTCCGACCGACCGCACCATGTTCGCGGCAACAGAAAGCGGCGTCTATAAATCGACTGATGGTGGCAACAACTGGTTTGCTGTCAATATGGGCATCACGGATCTGAATGTGGATGGCATTGCCGTTTCGCCTGGCTTTGCCAGTGACGGCGCCGTCTTCGCCAGCACAAACGGCGGCGGCGTTTTTAAATCGACTGATGGCGGTGAAAGCTGGTGCGCGGTGAATAACGGGATGCCGACACAACTGGGCCATTCCGTTGCCGTCTCGCCTGATTTTGATACGGATCACGTCATCCTCTCCGGCACAAACGGCGGCGGCGTGTACAGCTATGCATTCAGCGACATGACGCCGCCCCAGGTGAGCAGTGTCAGGCCTGGAACCGGCAGCTTTTTAAATATGTCCTGGACGGTGATCAGCGCCGCCTATACTGACGCAGGCTCCGGTATCGATACCGGTTCGGTGATTGTCACGCTCGACGGTAAAACACTGCCGGGATGCAGGATCTCCGCCACCAGCGTCAGCTGTCCCGTCTCGGGACTGTCTGAAGGCGCCCATGTCATCGGCGGTTCGGTGGCCGACACCTCGGGCAACACGGCTTTGATCACCGGCAGCTTTAGCGTGGATACGACACCGCCGGAGGTTTCGGTGGCGTCGCCCAGCGGCAACATCTATGCCGCCGCCACCAGCATTTCGGCAGATTTCAGCGATGCAGGCAGTGGTGTCAACGCCGCGTCCGTTTCCCTGAGCCTGGACGGAAAACCTTTTGATCCGGGGGCCTGCAGCGTCAGCGCCAATTCCGCAAGCTGCTCTGCCACCGGCCTGGCCGTGGGACAGCACACAATCGGCGGCTCAGTCTCGGATAATGCCGGCAACTCCAGTCCCATCTCCGGCAGCTTCAATGTCGTGGACATAGCGGCCCCGACGGTCGAATACTCCGGACCGGCGGGCACGACCGCCAACCAGTCACCGACTGTCACGGGCACGGTCAGCGATCCAGCGCCGTCCGCGGGCATCGACACGGCATCCGGGCGGTTGAGCCTGGATGGAGGGACGACCTGGCCATACGCCTGCTCGATCTCGGGCGGCAGCATTTCCTGCCCGGTCACGGACAGGCTGAACGGCTCTCCGGCTACCACTTATCAAGCTCGCATCAAAGTGTCAGATCGCGCGACGCCGGCCAATACGGGCGAATCGGCGATAACACAACTGACCGTGGACGCGGTCGGCCCCACCGTCAGCAACGTCCAGCCCTCGGGCGACATCAACACAAACTCGCCCATTATCAGTGCCGATTATACGGACGCCGCCGGAATCAGTCCGGCCTCGGCAAGCATCAGCCTGGACGGCGTCTGGATGCCGGCCTGTAACGTCACCGCCACCAGCATCAGTTGTCCGGCGGCGGGACTTGCCCCAGGCAGCCACACCATCGGCGGCTCCGTGGCGGACACTCTGGGGAATGTTACCTTCATCAGCGGCAGTTTTACTGTTGATGCGGGTGGCAGACCCGCCCTGGTGCTCGGCGCTGCCTACCCGTTCTGGTCCTCGTATGATGACTTCCAGGCCAGACGGCTCTCGGTCGACTGGACCGTGTTCAACTTCGGGGGCAGCGGTGCATACCACTGCCAACTGACTGGCGACAGCAACAGCAGCGGCGTCGTGCCCCTCACCGGGATGCCCATGACGCTGGGCAACGGCACCATCGCGGCTGACGCGGCTGTGTCCTTCAATCTCGAATATAGTGTGCCGCCTGGCGTGAGCTGGTGGCGGGCGGCTCTGACGGCCAGTGTTCAGGGCGCGGACGGCACTGGCTACACCTATCCCTAACCCATATTTGTGGCAAATGCCACAGTCGTTGCGGCATAAGCCGCGCTTATTTAACGCCTGAAGTCCCAGCCTCACCGCCGGCGCCGGTCATCTCCCGGAAATACAATCGTCAGCAGGCTTTTTTCCGGCCCCGCCCATCTGTCGCCACTTGCACCCGAGTTGGCACGGGATTTGCTCCTTCTAATGTTATCCAACCTAATCGATTTACGTCGGATGGGAGGATAGTCCCCGTAAACAGGGGGTGTTGGAAGGAGTGCAAGATGAACGGAAGCAGCAGGTGCCTTTCGAGGCCGGGGCAGTTCGTGATCATCCTGGCCGGCATGCTGGCGGCGGCGGTCATTGTGCTGAGCCTGTGTATGACCGGCTCAGGCCAGGCGGCGGTCTCCGCCCAGTACGAGCAGTACACCCAGCATATTTCCAGCGCCCCCGGCGGGGGAGACTGTGGCAACATCGGCGTCTGGAACGACCAGGCGCAGAGCTGTACGCTTTCCGGCGACGTCAGCTTTGCCGCGGGCAGCGGCATCGAGATCGACTCGGACGGGATCGTGCTTGACGGCGGCGGGCATGCCGTCACCGGCGGAGGTTCTGGCAACGGCGTCTTTCTCTCCGGCCGCAGCAACGACACGGTCCAGAACATCATTCTCTCGCAGTTCGGCAACGGCGTCGAAGCCGATTCCACCAGCAACAGCCTTTTCAGTAACGTGAGCGTCACCGGCAGCGGCGGCATCGGCATCAATCTGAGCATGTCCACCGGGAACACGCTGGCGCACGACAGCGGCGACCAGAACACCGCCGGGTTCGTCTTCGACACCTCCAACGACAACTCTCTGCTGGACAGCAGCTTCACCAACAGCAGCGGCGGCGATGGCATCGCCATGATGAACTCCAGCGGCAATTCGCTGATCGGCAACACCTCCGACATGAATGCCGGCAACGGCTTCTGCATCGATCCGGGCAATACCAGCAACCGCTTCATCGGCAACGAGACTTCGGCCAACGCCAACAACGGCTTCTGGCTCAACAGCTCCGATGGCAATACCATCACGGGCTGCCAGAATGGCAACGGCGTGCAGCTGCTGACGCCGCTGCCGGCGCTGGCCGGCGATATCGGTCCGGGCGGCTCCGGCAGCGTCACGCTCCGGTATCAGGTGCCTGACGCCGTCGCCACCTGGAACGCGATCAACGCCGGTCACGCATATGCGGCCGACGGCGTCGAATACGCTTATCCATAGGCGGGTAACTTCACGGGTTCCTGGCTAGCCCGCGGCCTGGCGGCCGGAGGCGCCATGGAAATGACAGCGGCGGGAGCCTGGGGCTCCCGCCGCTTCTGTTTTAAATCCAGCCATATATCCGTTATTCCGTTACCGCCTCCATTGCCTGGCCGCAACAGTGGATCTCCGGGTTGCCGCCGGCTTCGATTACCTTGACGACGTTGCCGCAGAGCGCACACTTGAAGACCTGTCCCACCTTCGCCATCTTTCACACCTCCTTGAGTGCCATCATGCCGTTAATAATAGAATAATCCAAGTACTAAATAAATACAAGTGCTATAATAAATATATCATGATTACATTTCATAGCACTTTATACCCTATCCCGCATGCGATAGACTTAACCAAGTAGGAACCATGGCAGACGAATGCGACGAGATCTATTGCCCCGTGACGGCGACGATCCAGCTGCTGGGCCAGAAATGGACGCTGGAGATCGTCCGTGCGCTGATCGGCGGCAAAAAACGCTTCAATGAACTCTCGCAGGCGCTGGATGGCCTCAATGCCCGTACCTTGAGTTCCCGGTTGCGCCTGCTTGAGTCCGAAGGCATCGTCGATCGCCGGACGCTCTCGACGATCCCGCCCTGGGTCGAATACGAGCTGACTCCGAAGGGCCGGGCGCTGAACGCGGTCGTGGAAAGCATGGCCAGGTGGGGCCGGCGCTGGATGCAGCCGCCTGCCAAGAGCAGGGCAAAGTCCGGTTAGGGCGGCAACGGAGTCGCAAGCCCAACATCTGATCGACCTTCTCGGCCCTTACGTCGATTCCTACGGCTATCTGGTGGCCTTCATTGGCATGATGCTGGAGAACGCCGGCATCCCCGTGCCGGCGGAGACCACCCTGATCACGCTGGCCTTCTTCGCCGGCCAGGGAATCCTCAAGATCTGGCTGCTGATCCCGATCGCCGTCCTCGGCGACGTGGCCGGCGACAACATCGGCTACGCCATCGGACGGCTCGGCGGCCGGCCGCTGGTGGAGCGCTACGGGCGCTACATCCGCCTTGAACGCGACAAACTGGACGCGATGGACCGGCTCTTCCGCGAGAAGGGCGGCCGCACGGTTTTCAGCGCTCATTTCTTCTCCACCACCAGGATCACGGCGGCGCTGATCGCCGGCATCTCGCACATGAAATACCGCCGCTTCCTCGCCTTCAACGCGGCCGCTGCGGCTACTTTCGTCACCGCGGTGGCGATGCTGACCTACCTCTTCGGCCGCAACCTGGACACGGCGCTGCATTACTTCGCCATCTATTCCTGGGCGGCGCTGTCGGCGGTGGTACTGGTGATCGCATATTTCCTTTTCCGTTATTATCGCAAGAACCGCGGGCGCTACCGCTTTCTGGGGGTAAAGATCGCCGCCGGCGTGGTGGTGGCGCTGATCGCCTTCATCCTCCTGCGCTATCTTTATCTCAGCCGGCTGGCCGAAAGATTTCATGGCTGAGCGGACTGAAAAAGGATGCCTGCGGGGATAACGTCCCGGAGCCGCCGTGACCGCTACTAGCGATAACTTTGCCATCAGCCTCGACCGGGAGACCTTCCTCCGGACGATGGTGGTGGACATCGCCTATCTGCTCGAATCCAGCCTGGGAGCCGCGTACGCCGGCGATTATGTCGGCCGGGTGGGTCTTTCGATGGGCGCCTGGATCGAGCACACCTACCGCGACGCCTGCAATCTGAAAGAGGTGCTGACGCCGCAGCAGTACGCCGAGATCATCGTCGATTCAAAGCAGCATATCGGCGGCGATTTCTCCATCATGGAGGTGACGCCGGAAGCGGTGACGGTAGTCTCGCGCACCTGCCCCTTCGGCGAGGCGGTGGCGCGCACGCCAGGGCTGTGCCGCATGACCGCCAGCGTATTCGGCGGCACCGCCGCCCGCAATTTCAGCTTCGCCAAGGTCGACATCGTCCACTCTCTTGCCCGCGGCGACTCTGGCTGCGAAGTGACCATCCATCTGAAACCGACGCCGGCGGCGCTGGCCGCGGGCGGACATATATTCACGCGGGAGATAGCCGGCGTGTCGCCCCGGATCGAAGAGGCGGCGCCGACCATCAGGCAGAAGATGCAGGAGGAGAACCTGTTCTTCACCGTCCTGTCCACGATCGTCGACGGTATCAGCGTCCAGGACCGCGACATGCGCGTCATCTGGGCCAACGAGGCGCACATGCGAATGTTCGGCGGTGACATCCTCGGCCGGCACTGTTACCAGGCCTACCAGGGCGAACGCGAGGTTTGCGCCGGCTGCCCGGTCGAACAGACCTACCATACTGGCAAGCCGGTGCGCGTCATCCGCGAACGGGTCGGCAAGGGCGAGCAGCCGCTGGCGGTCGAGATCATAGCCGCGCCGGTCAAGGACCGGGACGGCGAAGTGGTGGCCGGCATTGAGGTCGTGCGTGATATCACGGAACAGCTCAATGCGCAAAAAGAGCTGATTCAGAAAAGCCGCCGGCTGGAACGGCTGGCGGCGGTTGCCAAGGATATCTCGTCCGGGTTCGACATCGACCATATCCTCAAGCGCGTGGTGCGCAATGCTGTGGAACTCACCAGCGCCGAGGGCGGATCGGTGGCGCTGCTGGACGAGGAGAAGCATCTGATCAGCTATCCGCATCACTACCAGATGCCGGAAGAATTATCAAAAGTTTCCGTGGCCGCTACCGAGGGCATGGCCGGTGAAGTGATGAAGTCCGGCCAGCCGCTGCTGGTGGAGGACTATGCTTCGCTGCCTGCCGGGCTGGGCGCTTTTGCCGCGGCGGGGGTAAAGGCGGTGCTGGCGGTGCCGCTGCTGATGCGTGGCACGCCGGTGGGGGCGCTGGGCCTGTTCATGAAAAGCGCCGGCAAACGTTTCGGGCCGGAGGACACGAAAATGGCGCTGGCGGTCGCGGACCTGGCGGCCGTCGCCATCGAGAACGCCAACCTGCTGGACGAGACGCGGCAGCGGCTCGATGTGCAGCGGGAGCTGACCGGCGCCGCCACCAGCATCTCCAGCGGGCTGGACCGCGAACAAGTGCTCGCCGAGGTCGTGCGGCGCGCCGCCGGGCTGGTGCGCGCCGATGCCGCCCTGATCGCGATCCTGGACGAGGAGCGTGGATGTGTCACTTTTCCGCATACGCATAACCTGCCGGCGGATCTGCTGGAGCTGTGCGATTCCAGGGACGGCGTTGCCGGCGCGGTGATGGGATCCGGCCTGCCGCTGGTGATCAACGATTATCCGGAGCATCCGGAGGCGATCCCCGAGTTCGTGCGCGCGGGTGTCACCGCCGCGGTCAACGTGCCGTTGATGATCGGCGGCCGCTCACTGGGCTCGATCGCGGCGCTGGATCTGGGCAGCGGCCGGCGCTTCTCGGCCGGGGATGCCGGCATCCTTGCGATCGTCTCCACCCAGGCGGCGGTCGCGGTGGAGAATGCCCGCCTGTACGAGGCGCTGGCGGGCTCGGCCCGGGAGCTGGAGCGGCGCGTCCGCGAGCGGACGGAGGCGCTGGTGCGCATGTTCGAGGAGAGCGAGCGGAAAGGCCGCGAACTGGAACAGGCCAACATGAAGCTGCGCGAGGTCGACCTGCTGAAGTCGGAGTTCCTGGCAAACATGAGCCACGAGCTGCGCACGCCGCTGAACTCGATCATTGGTTTCAGCAAGCTGATCCTGGACGGGCTGGACGGCGAGATCAATCCGGAGCAGGAGCATGATCTCGACATCGTCTATGTCAACGCCGGCGAGCTTTTGCGGATGATCGACGAGCTGCTGGGACTGGCCAAGATCGAGGCCGGCCGCGTCAGCCTGGAACTGCAGCCGGCCGATCCCGCCGACATCGTCCGGGAAGTTGGGATGAGCTTTCGTTCCACCGCCGCCGAGAAAGGCCTGGAGCTCAAGCTGGAGCTGCCGCCGGAGATGGAGGCAGTGGTGATGGACCGGGGCAAGATCCGGCAGATTCTGATGAATCTTGTCGGCAACGCCTTAAAGTTCACAGAAGCAGGAGGAGTGCGGCTGGCCATAGAACAAACGTCTGACGCGACTGTTTTCGTGGTGAGTGACACCGGCGCCGGCCTGATGCCGGATCAGATCGAGGCGGTTTTCGACCGTTTCTATCAGGTGGCGCCAAGCCCGGCCGAAGTGGGTGGAGTCGGCCTCGGGCTCGCCATCAGCAAGCGGTTTGCCGAGATGCACGGGGGCCGGATCTGGGTTGAAAGCAAGCCGGGCAAGGGCAGCACCTTCTCCTTTTTGATTCCCCGCCAGGGACCTGCCGCGATGGTCAGCAACCAGACCGGCTGATACAGGAGCGGCTGCATGTCAGGAACGGGAAATACAAAGATCATGGTCGTCGACGACAACACCGATGTCCGCCGCTTGGTGAAGAAAGTGCTGGAGCGGGCCGGCTATCTGATCGTGGAGGCGGCGAGTGGCGAGGAGGCTCTCAGCATGGTGGAGGAGCTGATCCCCGATCTGGTACTGATGGACATCCGGCTGTCTGGCGCCATCGACGGCCTGGAGACCGCGGGGCGTATGCGGAAGGACGCCCGCCTGGACCGCACGCCGATCGTCGCGCTCACCGCGAGCGTCTTCGCCGAGGACCGGGACCGCGCTCTGGCTGCCGGGTGCGCCGGCTTCATCGCCAAGCCGGTTGATATCACCTCCCTTCCGGGTCTGGTGGAGAAGTTCATTGCCAGGGAGGCGGCAGAGGGACAGTAGTTCGGCCAGTCATCAATTTCGTAAGCGAGGTAACGGTGGAAACAGCACCTGGGGAAGGCAAGCAAGTCCTGATCATCGACGACGACCGGAACCACGTCCTCCTGCTGGAGAAGCGTCTGCAGGCGGCGGGCTACAGGACCCTGACCGCGACCAATGGCATGGACGGCCTCCGGCAAGCGGTGCACCAGATGCCGGACCTGATCATCACGGATGTGCTGCTGCCGAAACTGAACGGCTTCGAGCTCACTTCCCAGATCAAGTCCAATCCCGAAACCAGCGGCATCCCGGTGATCATGATGTCGGCCGTCTACGTCACGGACGAGGACATGGCGCGCGGCTTTCATTTGGGTGCGGAGACCTACGTGTCCAAGGCGGACCTGGCGCTGCGCAAGCCGCTGCAGGAAGAGGCGCTGCTGGAGGCGGCGGAGGCGCTGCTGCGGACGGAGTCCGCCGAGCCGGCGCAGCCGGCCCGCATCCTCGTGGTTGACGACGAGCCCGACATTCTGCGGCTGATCACCAAGCGCCTTGAACCCCGGGGCTACCAGCTGGAAACCGCGGCCGACGGCAAACAGGCTCTTGATAAATTGGAAGGAAAAAAGTACGATCTCGTGCTTCTGGATGTGAGGCTGCCAAAGCTTGACGGACTGGATGTGCTGTCGCGGATCCGGGAACGCCGGCCTGACACCGCCGTGGTGATGATGACCGCCTTCGGCTCGGAGCAGGTCGCTGCCGAAGCACTCCGGCGCGGCGCCGACGACTACATCAGCAAGCCACTGGACGAGGGCGAGCTCACCGCTTCCGTCAGCGGCACGCTGAAGAAGGCCGCGCAGCGCCGGCGGGTAAACGGCGCCGCTGCCCGCCTGAGGGAGGACGCGGTTCCGGAGCTGGCGGAAAAAGAAAGATTGATAGATGAGTTGAGGCAATCGAGCATCACGCTGATGGACCAGTACGACCGCCTGCTGGCAGCCGAGGAGCAGAACCGCATCTATGCGGAGCGGCTGGAGCAGATGGTCGACGAGCGCGCCCGCGATCTGAAGCGCCGCAACGGGGAGCTGGCCATCCTGCACTCGGTGCTGAGCGCCGCCACCCGCAGCCTGGAGCTGGCGGATGTGTTCAGCATCACGCTCGACCAGCTGGAGGCCATCCTGGGCGCGCAGTCGCTGGCAGCCTTCGTCATCGATCCCGATTCGGGGCGGCTGCGGTTGGGCTCGCAGCGGAACATGCCGGCGGATTTCCTGCGCTGGGCCTCGCGCGCTCCCGGCGGCGAGGGAGTCATTGCCGCCGCGCTCGACAGCGGTGGCCGGCGTGTGGTTGACATCGCGGATGATGATATGCTGACGGCGTTGCTCCCCGGCAACGCCGGTTCGCGGTTGATCGTCTTCCCGATGACATCGCCTAACGAGGTGGTCGGCATCGTCGCCGGCGTCTGCGGTGACTGCGAGCTGGATGAGGGCATCTGGCGCCTGCTTGATTCAATCGGGGACGAGCTGGGCGTCATCGTTGATAATGTGAG
>JAJYLK010000022.1 GCA_021787775.1 Actinomycetes bacterium
GGTTTCGACCTGGCCAGCGCCTGGACGGTAACCGCGCCGACGCGCGGTATCGCTGAATTCCTGGAGGAAGTGCGCTGCGGCCGCACCGGGATCGAAGGCTCCCATGGCAGTACGCTGAAGCTGGCCCACACCATGCTCGGCCTGCTGGCTCATGGTGTCGACAGCTTCGAGCACAAGGAGAAAACGAAGGGTTTCGGTGGTCTGGCCGACTGGGTGTCGCTTGGCTTCAGGGGGACCTCCGGCGGCGCCCGCAAATGGATGCACCTGGCATCGCTGGCGCTTGGCGGCGGCCGCACCGGCGCCATCAGAACGGTGATGGGGGACGCGCGGCTGCGGAAGGCGCTGCTGCCGCTAATGGCGGCGTCGGTGAAGCCCGGCAAATGCGGTGGCGACCGGTTCCACAATCAGGTCTTCTCGCTGGTGAGCGCGGCCTGGGCATCCGGCATGGGTTCGACCATCTCCGACCTTTCGGAAATAACATTATTCAACGCGGTTGACAACCTGGACAAGATCGGCCGGCTGGTGGCGCTGCAGACGCTGCTGCTGCCGCATTCGCTGTCGGCTAATTATCACAGCCGCCAGCGGCATTTTCTCACGCGGCTGGACAAGGAGATTTTCAACGGGCGGTCCGGCGGCGGCAAGGCCCGGCAGCCCAGGATCGGCCTGTTTACCGATACGTATGACGAGGTCAACGGCGTCACGAGCATCCTCCGGCGCCTGGCGGAATATTGCCAGCAGGAAGAGCGGCCGCTGGATATCATCTGTGCCGGCAACCAGCGGTCAGAAGGGCGCGTAGTCAGGTTCCCCGCCGTGGCCGCCACCAACCTGCCGGAGTACGGCCAGCTGGACCTGAGCATCCCGCCGGTGCTGGAGGTCGTCAAGCACTGCGAGGAGCAGGAGTTCGACCTGATCCATGCGGCCACTCCCGGACCGATGGGGCTGACGGCTTTTCTCGCCTCGCGCATCCTGCAGCTGCCCTTCGTGACCAGCTACCACACCGACATTCCCCGCTGCGTTGGCCGCATCACCGACGACAAGCTCAACGAGGAAGTCGCCTGGACCTATACGCGCTGGTTCTACCGCCGCAGCGACCTCACTTTCGCGCCTTCTGTCTATACCAGCCGCGACCTCGCCAGCCACGGGCTCGACCGGCACAAGATGGCGGTGCTCTATCAGGGCATTGACGCGGACCGGTTCTCGCCGGAGATGCGTTCACGCCGGTGGCGCGAGCGGCTGGGCGGGGTCGATGGCAAGAAGATCCTGCTGTTCGTGGGCCGGCTTTCACGTGAAAAAGACCTGCACTTCCTCGCGGAGTGTTACCAGGATATCAGATCGCACCGGGATGACGTCCATCTGGCGATCGTCGGCGACGGCCCCGAGCGGCGGGAGCTGGAAGCTCTGCTTGGCGAGCGGGCCACGTTTACCGGCTGGCTGGAAGGAGAAGAACTGGCGGCAGCCTTTGCGTCAGCCGATCTGTTCGTCTTCCCCAGCAGTGTCGATACCGCCGGCCAGGTGATCCTGGAAGCCCAGGCTTCCGGGCTGCCTGTGGTGCTTTGCGATGAGGGAGGCGCTTGCGAGAACATCGTGCCCGGCCGCAGCGGCCTGATGGCTCCCAGCCGCAGCCTGAGCGGCTTTACGCGCGTGATCGAGCAGCTGCTGGATTCCGGGGACGCGATGACGGCGATGGGGGCGGAAGCCCGGCGGATGGCCGAGGCGCGTTCATGGGAAAAGGTCTTCGCCGACATGTTCGACACCTACGCCGAACTTGTCAACTGGTGGCAGCCGCTATCCGCCGTTCGTACCGAGGGTGAAGCCGGCGCCGGCCGCGATGATTCCTCGCGCGATTTCTTCCTCAGCCTCGGGCGCACAGCCGGCATCCGCTGACGCCGGAGAAGCGGGGCCTGCCTGCCGCATCCACCGACCACACCCGCGTTCTTCCTGCTGGCTCATCATGACGACGAAATATTCATCGCCGCGACCATGCGGCGGCTGGCGCGCCAGGGTCCCGTGGCCGTGCTCTGGTTGAGCCAGGGCGGCCTCGGCAGTCCGCGGCGTCCCGCAGAATCCGTCAGGTCGATGGATATCATCGGTGTGCCGCGGCGCAATCTTTTCTTCCTGCGGCTGCCGGACAACAGACTGCTTGACTTTCTGCCGGAAATTGTTGAGAGGCTTCGCCACCTGTTCATCCGCTGGCAGCCGGCGTCGGTTTTTGTGCCGGCATTCGAGGGGGGGCACCAGGACCACGATACCGCGCAGCTGGCGGCGGCGCTGGCGCTGGCGCGTCTGGAGCCGCGGTCACGCCGGAAGCCGCGGCTTTACGAGTTTCCGCTCTATCATCGCCGTGTCGGCCGCCTGCCCGCGGTTGGCAGTCTGCTGCAGGATCCGGCGGCGCCGGTTCAGCAGACTCCGATGGAACTGCGGGACCGGCTGCTGAAGCAGAAACTGGCGCGCGTTTACGCCAGTCAGCGATTGATAGTCTATCCTTTGCTTGCCATCAAGGGAGGGCCGATGATGCTGCACCTGCGCGGCGAGCCTTACCGGGAGGTCCCAACCGGCCGGGATTATACGGCGCCGCCGCATCCGGGCCGCCTGGCTTATGAATACTTCACGCGGCGGCGGTTTGGCCGGTTTGCGGCCAGGGCCGCGAGCTCATAATTCTTCGTCCGCCAGGATCTGCAGCACCAGCTCCATGCCGCTGAGACGGTCGACCAGGAGGTCGCAGTAGCGTGGCAGTTCCGCCGGCATCTCGTCGGAGATGACACCGATGCCGACCATGAAGTTGTTCTTGCGCCGTTTCCGCTTCGCGAGCTCTTTGAGCGCGTCGATGTCCGTGGTATCGTCCCCGGCGTAGATGGCTTTCATCGCCCCCAGCTGGTCCAGCAGGCGGCCGACCGCAACTCCTTTATCGATCGGGACCGGCGGCCTGACTTCCAGCACCTTCCTGCCCTCGCGCGCCGCCAGGCCGAGCTCTTCGATCTTGGGGATGAACTTTTCCTGGATGAGCGCCTGCGCCCGGTCCGGCTCCGGCGCGCGGCGGTAATGGAAAGACACGGTGGCAGTCTTGTCTTCGAGCATGATGCCGGAATCGACCATGTCAGGCAGGGAGCGGACATATTCCAGCAGCTCCCGGACCACGCTGATGTAAGGCTGCGCCTCTGCTGTTACCACCAGTGTCCGGCCCGGCAGCATCGTTTCAAAGCCATGATTGCCGATGTAAGCCAGCTCAGAGTTGCCGACGATGCGCTTGGCCTCGGTCGCCGGCCGGCCGCTGACCACCGTCACCGCCAGATAGCGATGTTCGATCTTGCGGATCAGACGCGCGAATTCCTGGGGCAGCGTCACCGCTTCGGGCTTTGGTTTGATCGCCGCCAGCGTGCCGTCCAGGTCGAAGAATACCGCCGTGGCGGCGGGGTCTTCAGTAAACGGCGCCAGCTTCTCCTGGATCTCGTCCAGGGAATCAGGCGCAGGTATTTTTTCTTTCAAGGATTTACGCGTCATGTGCCAGAATGTTTAATCATGGGAAGCAGCGGTTTGCCACGCCCACGTTACGTGGCGCTATGCTATCATATGCCCGGCAAGCCGGTCAGCGTAAACCGCAAGTCAAGGCGCTGGCACCCGGTTCTCCGGAGCGGCTCATCCGGCGCTGAAGCCGGTAAACCCGGTGATTGCGTCCGGCCGGCACCGGCGATGGCCGGCGATGCCGCACCGGTTAGCGGACCTGAAGAAATCCATTGCGCACGGCTCCAGATTGATATACCGCCTTTTACATGACAGGACGTGGCTATTGCCGGCACGTCGGGCGCTGGCGCCCGCGGCGCTCACCTGCATCCTTTTTATTACAATATTTCTTTCCGGTCAACCAGAAGGAAGCTCTCCGGCGCGCGCCGACGATACGGGTATCAACGTCGCCACCAGCCAGTACCTCTACCATCCCGGCGACAGGGTGACTTTCGATATCTCGCTCGACTCCGGCGGGCAGAAACTCTCCGGCGATCTCCTGCTGAGCGTCTACGCGCCGGCATCGCCGGCCGAGACAAATCCATTTCACGGCCAGCCGCTGGCGCAGCTGAGTGTGAGGAAGAATTACAGTCTGGCCGGCAAGGACCAGCTGGATTTCACGGCTTCTCTGAAGGATCTGAAGGCCGGCGCCGGCGGCTACCCCATAAGGGTGAGCCTGGCGAGCGGCGGTAAGGAGCAGCTGGGTGGCACTGCCTGGCTGGCGGTGGTCGGCCCTGGCGCACACGATCCGCTCGATCTGGTGCTGGTCTGGGCGGTGACGGCGCCGCCGGAGCGGGATCCTCAGGGAGAGTTCACGGGCACCTCGCTGATCGGGCGCTGCCAGGCGACTCCCAGGGCTCCCGACACGCTGCTGCAGGAGCGAGATATCCAGCAGAAATTTCCGGGCATCAAGACCACCTACGCGATTGAACCGGCGTTACTGGAGCAGCTCAGCGCGCTGGCATCCGGGTTTACACTGAGCACCAGCGACGGCGTCAAGCAGTACGGGGCGGATTCGCCCGAGGCGGTTGCGGCCGCCGGCTGTCTCGAGGGCCTGAAACAGATGTCAGGCGCGGACAACGTCGAATTCCTGTCTTCTCCCTACACATACACCGACCTGGCGCTGCTGGCAAAAGAGGGCTGGGCGGATGGCGACGGCCAGTACCGCATCGGCAATGATGTGCTGCAAAGCCAGCTGGGCCTGGCGCAGACACCGGCGGGCGCTTATGCCCCGGGAAACGACGTCACCACCGATTCGCTGCGTTATCTGGCCGCCACCGGCGGCCAGTACACGGTGCTCTCTGGCGCCGCGCGGATGGCCGTGCAAAGCCCGCCCGAGCTGGCGGGCGCCCAGACCTTCCGGCTGCGCGACATCGGCGGAGAGCGCATCACGGCCCTGTTTGCCGCCGATGATGCCTCGGGGGCGCTTCTGGGGGAGAAAGCCGATCCGGCCGCCTTCTTCGCCTCGCTGGCGAATGCCTATGATTCCAGCGGAAGCAGGCTGGAGATCGTCTCATCACCCGTGCCCGACCCGGGGCTCACCGAGCAGCAGCGCAACCAGGTCTATGACATTCTCAGCCGCGAGTCCTGGATCAGGACCCTGACGCTGGGGGAGGCGGCTCAGAAATACCGCCCCAGCACCGAACCGGCAACATTGTACCGGTACATCGATGCGGTTTCAGGATACATCTCCCAGACCTATTTCCAGAAGCTGCAGGACGCGCACGGCTACTATGAGGGCTACCGCCTGGCAGTCTCGGCCGATGAGCCCGGGATGATATCGCTCTCGCGCAAGATGTTCACCGCCGAGAGCGACTACTGGACCCGGCCGGACGCCTCGCCTGACGCGGTCAACCAGGGTCTGCCCTTTTTGCAGGACATCACCGATTTCACCCAGACCGAGTTCAGCCGGCTTTCCATCGCCCTGCATCTGCCGCTGTTGCAGGGATCGGCCTCCGGGGAAGCGACCATGGATGTGAATAATGGCGATTCTTATCCGGTTACTGCCGATATTGTTCTTGAGGGTGATAACGTCAATTTCCCCGGCGGTGGGATCCAGCATGTGACGTTGCAGCCCGGGCCGGCACAGTTCAAGGTCGCTTACCGGGGTTCCGGATGGACGCGGCTGAAGGCCTCCATCGAGTCCGGCGGGCAGGTAATCGTGGACGACAGCGCTACCATCCACCCGATCTCGGGCCGTGCCTGGATCGTCATCATCGTGGCGCTGGCAGCGCTGGTTTCCGGAGCCGCCTACATGCTACTGGTGGTCCGCCGCCGTTAGCGCCCGGCACGATGCCTCCGGCTGGCAATACAAATTGAAGACACATCAGTGAAATCCATGAATAAAATCGCCGGCTTCCTTGGGGACGAGGAAGGCAGCTTCGTTATCAAGGTGGTTATTCTGGCAGTCGTGGTCGCAGTCGCGGCCGTCATGATCAGGGATGGGTTCGCGGTCTACTATTCTTACCGCGACACCAATTCGGTGGCGCAGGAGGCGGCCGGCGCGGCGGAGCTTGAGTGGAAGCAGAATAAAAACGATTTCACCGCCCGCGATGTTGCCACCGATTACTGCCAGAGCCACGGCCTGGTTTTTGATGATTTCCAGGTGCTGACCCAGCCCGAGCACGGTTACCAGGTCACCTGCTCTACTGACGTGCAGACCAAGGTCTACTACCGGCTGCCGTGGTTCAGGAACCTGATCCACCGCGTTGGCACCGGCTCCGCCTTCGACAACTGATAGCCCCCGCTTCGCAGCGCTTGCCAAGCCGGCGCCCGCAGGTTAATGTCCTTTTACCTGAAACGTTCTGGAGGTATCTCATGACGGTAAAAACGTTCCTTTCCGAAGACCGGCTGCCCACGCGCTGGTACAACATCGCTCCCGACATGCCCGCCGGCAGCCTCAAGCCGCCGCTCAATCCGGCGACCGGCGAACCGGTGGGCCCCGATGCCCTGGCGCCGCTGTTCCCGATGTCGATCATCATGCAGGAAGTCAGCACCGACCGGTATGTTGACATTCCGGAAGAGGTGCAGGAAATCTACAAGCTGTGGCGGCCCACGCCGCTGATCCGCGCCATGCGGCTGGAAAAGGCGCTGGACACGCCGGCAAAGATCTTCTTCAAATATGAGGGTGTCAGCCCGGCCGGCTCGCATAAGCCCAACACCGCTGTGCCGCAGGCGTATTACAACCGTGAGGCCGGCATCAAGCGCATCGCCACCGAGACCGGCGCCGGCCAGTGGGGCAGCTCGATGGCGCTGGCGACGCAGATGTTCGGCATGGAGTGCACCGTCTATATGGTCAAGATCAGTTACCAGCAGAAACCCTACCGTCGCAGCATGATGGAGGTCTGGGGCGCCGAGGTGCTGGCCAGCCCCACCGACCGCACCAACTCCGGCCGCGCTATCCTCGAGCAGGATCCCGAATCGCTGGGCAGCCTTGGCATCGCCATCAGCGAGGCGAGCGAGGACGCGGCTACACACGAGGACTGCAACTACTCGCTTGGCAGCGTGCTCAATCATGTTTTGATGCACCAGACGGTCATCGGCGAGGAATGCCGCCAGCAGATGGAGATGGCCGGTGTCTATCCCGACATCGTCATCGGCTGCATCGGCGGCGGCAGCAATTACGCCGGCCTGGCCTTCCCCTTCCTGCGCGACCGGCTCGCGGGTGAGAAGAACACCGAGTTCCTCGCCGCGGAGCCCAGCTCCTGCCCCACGGTCACCAAGGGTTCCTACACCTATGACTACGGCGACACGCTCTGCTCCACGCCGCTGTTCATGATGCACACGCTCGGGCACGACTTCATTCCGCCGGGGATCCACGCTGGCGGGCTCAGATACCACGCGATGGCGCCGCTGATCAGCGCTCTGGTGGACCAGGGTCTGATGGGCGCCGTGGCATATGGCCAGACGGAGATATTCGATGCCGGCGTCCAGTTTGCCCGCGCTGAGGGCATCATCCCGGCGCCGGAATCATCGCACGCGATCAAGGCGGCGATCGACAAGGCGCTGGAGTACAGGGAGAAAGGGGAAGAAAAAGTGATCCTCTTCAACCTGAGCGGCCACGGCCACTTCGACATGAGCGCGTACGATCAGTACCTCACCGGCAAGCTGAGCGATTACGCCTATCCGGAAGAGAAGATCAAGGAGTCGATGGCAAAGATCCCCAAAATGTAACTCGGGGACACAATACTGTTTTTTTGCAGGCAGTTTTATTTCTGTTTGATTTCGTCACGGCTTTATTCTATAAAGCGACTTATGGCAAGAGTCGCGCGGGTAGTTGCGCCCGGTATTCCACATCACGTAACGCAACGCGGAAACAGACGGCAGCTGACTTTTTTTCGCGATGAGGACTTCAGGCTCTACAGGGCCCTCATTAGCGAGTGGTGCCGGCTTCATCGTGTTGAAATCTGGGCTTACTGCCTCATGCCCAATCACGTTCATTTAATCGTGGTTCCCCCCACACAACAAAGCCTTCGTCTGGCAATCGGAGAAGCCCATCGCCGCTATACTGCCAAAGTCAATGGGCGAGAAGGCTGGACCGGATGCCTGTGGCAGGGACGCTTTTTTTCATACCCCATGGATGATTCTCATTTATTCCGCGCTGTCAATTATGTTGAAATGAATCCGGTCAGGGCAGGGTTGTGCCTTCGTCCGGAAGATTATTACTGGAGCAGCGCCCGTCATCGCATTAAGGGCGTTGAGGATTCATTGATATCTTCAAGCTATTCTGACAGGGTTGGCATGCGGGAAGTCCATAGGTCCTTTCAGCTAGACGAAGAGGAACTTGAAGAGATCAGGCGTCATGCAAGAACCGGGAGGCCGCTGGGCTCAACACGATTCATTAAGGACCTGGAAAAGCATCTTGGCAGGAATCTGAAGCTGGGTAGAAGTGGTAGACCTGCAAGCAAATTACCTGGCGGCTGAATGCAGCAGGCAGTAAAAAGTTGCTGCAATTAAATAGTATTGTGTCCCCGAGTTTACCCCGAGTTTACGCCACCCAGGTCCAGACGACGAACTTCGCCGTCAGCACTCCCAGGAAAGTAAGCGAGCAGACCATCACCAGTTTGTCGAACCAGGGAGATTTCTCGCCCCAGATCGCCGTCAGGATGAACAGCGGGAACGCCGCCAGCACGAAGCGCGGCATCGACAGCAGCGGCACGTACGTGGACGGAATCGACAGCGGCAGCAGCAGTACCGCCAGCGAGTAGACCGAATAGGCCAGTGGCAGGCGGCGGAATGCGGCTATCGCCAGTCCCAGGAACGGTATGGTGAACAGCAGGTTCATGACGTTGTAGGTCGCCCACAAGCGCGGGTCGAGATCCACGGGCATGTAATTGATGTCCTTGCTGCTCAGCACCGTGCTCATGCCGTTGTAGGCGGCGACGATGCCGCTCCACAGCCCGCCCAGCGGCCCGAAGGGAAGGCTGAACTGCCGCAGCCAGTTGCTCTGCGCCTTTTGAAACAGCCACGGGTCGCCGAACTTGATCCCGAGGTAGAGCATCCACAGCGCCAGCCCCAGCGGCACCAGCACCAGGAACATCGCATCCAGGATGCGGCGCCAGGTGAAACCCACATCCTGGACATACATGATCAGCAGCGGCAGCAGCAGAAGCAGGCCGGCGCTGCGCGTCAGCGTCGCCAGGCCGCCCAGGACCCCCGCCAGCAGGTATTCCTTTCGCCGGGCCAGATAGAGGCATCCGATTGTAAGCGCCAGGAAGAGCGATTCGCTGTATATGGTCTGGAAGAAGAACGAGGTGGGGAAGACGGCGAGGTAAAGCACCGTCCGCCGCGCCACCCTGCCGCCGAAATCGATTTCGACCAGCTTGTAGAGCAGGTAGAAGGCTACCAGGCAGCAGATCAGCGAGATCATGATTCCGGTCACGACCCCGTTGCCGGCGAACAGCGGCCTGAACGCCGCCAGCAGCAGCGGATAGAGCGGGAAGAAGGCGGTCGTGCTGTCTTGGGCGGAGTAGCCGTGGTGGGCGATCTCCAGGTACCAGACCGAATCCCAGCGGGCCCAGATGTCGAAGATGTAGTGGCCCAGGCCCGTGAAAGTGTCGGTCAGGGATGTGTCAACTTTCGGCGGAACGTCAAGGAACATCGGGTCCACGCGAGGCATCGTCAGATAGGCCAGCGGCGCCAGCAGGAACAGGGCGCCGCGCGTGATCAGGAAGATGAAGCCGGCCTCACGCCACGCCTCCGGCAG
>JAJYLK010000023.1:0-8138 GCA_021787775.1 Actinomycetes bacterium
CAGCTCGATCAGCGCCCGCGCTCTCACCGGCTCCATTTACAAGGGACATATATTCTGGGACGCGGAGATGTATATCCTGCCATTCTTCATCTTCACGCATCCGCCGACCGCGCGGGCGATGCTGCTCTACCGGTTCCATACGCTGGCGGCGGCCCGCGAGAATGCGCTGCGAAAGGGATATGCGGGCGCGCTGTTTGCCTGGGAAGCGACCGGCAGCGGTGAAGACATGACTCCCGCCGCCGTCGTCGATCCCCGGGGCGAGCTCGTGCCGGTGCTGTCGGGCAAGCTGGAGCATCACATCAGCGCCGCGGTCGCCTGGGGCGCTTGGTCATACTGGAATGCCAGCGGCGATGAAGGGTTCCTGGTGGGCGCTGGCGCCGAGCTGCTGATCGAAACGGCGCGCTTCTGGGCCAGCCGGGTCACCGGGGTCGATGGCAGTTACCACATTCTCGGAGTCGAGGGCCCCGATGAATATCACGATGAAGGCGTCGATGACAACTATTACACCAACGCCATGGCCCGCTGGAACCTGCGGCGGGCGGCGGAAGTGGTGGAGCGGCTGAAGCGCCTGCATCCGGATGAGTGGCAGCTGCTTTCCGCCAAGCTCGGCTTTGACATCGGTGAGCCCCAGCGGTGGCTGCGCGTGGCCGGCGGCATGTTCATGGGCGCCGCGGAAACCGGTCCCGGCGGACCGGCGGCCGGCGCGGGCGCCGAGCCGGTGGAGCAGTTCCGCGGCTACTTCAAGCTGGAGGACATCGATGTCTCCGCCTTCGGGCCCCATGCCGGGCCGCTGGACGTTTTGCTGGGCCATGAACGCACGGTCGCCTCGCAGGTCGTCAAGCAGGCCGATGTGGTGTTGGCGCTCTACCTGCTGGAAGAGGAGCTCGGCGAGGGCACCATTGAATCCAGCTTTGATTACTATGAACCGCGCACGGTGCACGGCAGCTCGCTCTCGCCCGCGATCCATGGACTGGTGGCCGCCCGTCTGGGCCGGCTCGAAAACGCGTGGAGATATTTCAGCCGCGCCGCCCACATCGACCTGGCTCACGGCAACGCCGCCGGCGGCATCCACGTCGCCGCGCTCGGCGGCCTGTGGCAGCAGGTTGTCATGGGCTTTGCCGGGGTCAGGACAAGCAGGGAGGGAATCTTCGTCTATCCGCAACCGCCGGAGCGGTGGGGGACGATGGCTTTCACACTGGCATGGCGCGGGCTGTGGCTCCGCTTCGAGGTCGAGCGCGGCTACAGGCTGAGACTCGAGCTTGCCGGCGAGGGCGAGGCGATGGTGGGAATAAAAGGTTTGGAACTGCAGACAATGACTGGAGGCCGGAGTTACGCCGCGTTCTGGCAGGGCGGCCGCTGGCAGGTTTTCTCGCCGGAAGAGGGCGCGGAGACGGCCGCCCGCATTCAGGAGGACAGGGCATGAACGCCAACCGGAAGAAACGAGCAGGCAATGATGCGGCCGTGGTCCTGCCGCTGGACGGCTCGCGCACGGCCGTGCGAGCTTTCGGCGCCGCCCGTGCGATCGCGCGGATGCTGGGCGCCCGCTTGCACGTGGTACACGTCAGCGAGAAGCCGGTGTCCGCGGCGGAGCTGCCGCGGCTGCTCCACGTTGAGGCCGGAGGCAGCCGCATCCGGTTTCATCAGATTTCCGGCGAGACCGTCAGCGCCATCATCCACTTCGCTGTCGGTGTGGATGCGAGCATGATCGTTATGTCCAGCCACGGCAGGACACACAATACGCGGCAGATGGCCGGCGGCGTGGCCATACGCCTGATCCAGCACACCGACATCCCGGTGATGGTGATCCGGCCGCGCAAACAGGGGCTTCCCAGCCCCGACTGGCGCCCGCGCCGCATGCTGGTGCCCCATGACGGCTCGCCTGTCACCGCCGCCGAAGTGGAGCAGATATTCAACCTGGCATGTGCGATGGAGGTGGATATCGACGTGCTGCATGTGGGTATGATCGGCGCCCGGCCGCCTGTGGGGGTGGGGGCCATGGACGGCCCGCGCTACCTGGACCGGCCGCATTATGACTGGACCGGCTGGGCGGACGAGTTCCTGCGCCGCTTTGCCGCGCATCCCGGTGAATCCAAGGTGCGGCTGATTTATCAACCCGGTGAGATCGTCGATGCGACGCTCGATTACGCTGCCCAGAACCGCGATGACGTGATCGCGCTGATCTGGCACGGGCTGCTGGGAGGCAAGCGGGCGGCCAGCGTCAAGGGTATCCTGATGAACGCCGGGGTGCCGGTGCTGCTGAAGCGGATCCGCGGCGGCGGGACCAGATAGGGTACGCCCCCGGGAAAAGGACGTCCCGCTTTACGAGGCCTTGCGCGCGCCCATGCGTTCGAATTCGATCAGCATCCGGCTGTAAGGTATCTCCCAGATATTGAGCAGCTTCTCGCCGATCATGAGCATGCCGGGTTCGAGCCGCCCTTCGGTCACCCGCTGGTAGACCTCCGGATATTCCTTGAGTTCCGGCGAATCGAAATCGATATACCTGAGCTTGGCGGTGCCGCCGAAATCCTCCATCAGCTGGCGGTTGATTGTTTCGGTGATCTCTTCCAGAGACCAGCTGGGGCCTCAGCCGCCAGAACAGGAGTCCAGATAGCGCGACCCGAAGACCGGGATTATTGATTCATAAGTCACGAAATTACCTCCTCAGATTCCATAAAGCACTCATAGTTTCGGTGAGCGGCCAACGATTCTTTAGACATCGGCGTCCGCCAAAAGTTTCAGAAGCGTCCAGTTACCCTCCGGGATTTTACAACCGCCGTAGCGTTTCCGCCAGCCGCCAGCCGTCGGCGCCGGTTACCTCCAGTGCTTGCTCCTCGCCACTCATTTCCCCGTGGCGGCGCCAGCCAACCATGATCTTCTCCTGCTCGCGCGCCTGCCCGTAACGGGCGGTGAGCGCGGCCGCTTCGGCGAGCGCGGCGCCGTCGGCTTCCCCCTTGATGACGGTAGTGGGCCCCATCGCCGACCGCGCGTTCATGAGGATGTCGCCGGGCTGTGCCAGGGCCTCCAGCCTCCTGGTCTCGTCCTCGTTGCGCGGGATGATGATCTTGCAGCCGCTGGATGAGATGAACAGCCGGCCCAGCTTCAGGGACTGGATGTCGGCCAGTGGCGGCTCGGGGTCATCGTCCAGCAGCAGCCGCAGCCGGGCGGCGAAGTTGCGGTCGCAGAGCAGGCAGCCGCCGGCGGGGCAGGGGTAGTCGTTCACGCCCAGCTCGGCCGCCAGCTGGATCTGGGGCTTGCGCGAGCGCCCTTCGATCGCCATCATCCGTTCGCGGTCCACCCAGCCTTCGCGCTCCGGCAGGCTGGGTTCGAACAGGTGCGCCGACAGCGGCCTCACGATCAGATCCTCCAGCCCGGATTCGCGCTCGATGGTGCGCATGGCGTCCGGGCGCTGCGACATCGGCCGCTCGCCCCAGACCTCGCCGGTGACGATGAAGTCGGCGCCGCTCTGCTCCATATAGGCGCGCGCCCGTCTGAGCATGCTGATGCGGCAGTCGAGGCAGGGGTTGATGCCGCGGCCGAATCCGTGGCGGGCGTCCCTGATCGCCGCCAGAATCTCCCGGGTGGCGTTGAGCACCTTCAGCGGGATGCCGTATTCCTCGGCGGCCTTGCGCGCCTCGGACTTGCAGCTGCCCTTGGCCGTGCAGGTGCAGAAGGCGGTGACGAAGTTGACCGCCTCCAGCTCGATGCCCTGTTCGAGCATCATCTTCACCGCCAGGCGGCTGTCCAGTCCGCCGGACAGCAGGATGATCGCCTTGCGCTTTTTCTTCTCCATGTTCACTTGATATATTTCAGTTAATTGGTTATAAGTCGCTGTTATCTGCCGGTTCCTGGGCCGGGCGCGTACTCCGGGCGAATTCCTCGTCGCTCAGCACCTCGATTCCGGCACGCTGGAAGAGGGCGGCGGTAACGCCATCTCCCCGGCGCCGGGCGCCGCTGAAACTGCCGTCGTAGATCTCGCCGCAGCCGCATGACGGACTTCTCGCCTTCAGGATAGCCTGGCGGCAGCCGTGCCGCTGCGCGATCTCCAGCGCCCGCCGCGCTCCTTCCAGAAAGCGCTCCGTGAGATCACGGCCGCTTTGGGAGGCCACGGTCGCCTTGCCGTCCAGCACATCGGCGCCGTCACCGCCCGCGATCTCCGCCGTTTCCCTTGGGGTTGGCATGCCGGAGAGCTGTTCGGGGCAGACGGGGATCGCCCGCCCGTCCTCCACCAGACTTCTGACACTCTCCGACAGCCGGGCGCGGCCGTCATGACTGCAGGGCAGCCCGGCCGTACAGCCGCTGACGATCATCTTTCCGGAAAGGAGCTGGGTCATCTTTGGAGAAAAGGAGAGGACAATCCTCTGATTGCAAAATAGCAGATAAGAAACTGGTAGTAAAACTCGTAAGAAAGTTGTAAATTTTCTGGCAGGCAGGGCTTGCGATTGTTATACTTTCTTATTCATCGGCCGGGCCAGTAACCGCTTTCCCGGGTTTCAGCATCCCGGATGATGTGCCTGCCGCGGAAAAAATTTCCCCACGGGGAGGTTTGGTGGGCACCGGGCCGGGTAATTAAAAGCCACTTTTTCTGGCGCGCCGCTTACCGCAGAATCGATCCGCCGCAGCGGGTGCCATGACAGACAGTCAAACTTCGGCAGGATGGTTAAGCTGAGCAGAGAAGCAGCCAAACAAGCTGGGTTCCCCAATGTGCGCTGGATCAAATCGCAGGCGCCGATCAAGCTCGTTGCGCTCATCGTAGGCGCGGTGCTGGCGCTGCTGATCATCGCCGCCGTCATGGCGGTAGTCGTGTTTCCTCCAGGGATATCGATCAAGCCCGGCGACAAGGCCACCGAGATCAAGCCTGCCGACCAGGGACTGGATATTGGCACCAGCAGCTGGGGCGCTTCGATCGCCTCGGTCACCGTTACGCAGCAGGATGTCGCTCCCGACGGCACGCTGGGCGCCACCCGCCTCGTCGATGGCCAGCTCAAGGATGGCCGTTTCGTCACCAGCGACGGCGCCAACCCGCTCAAGCCGGACGAGCAGTATACCGTCACGGTCGACGGCACTGTCAAGAAGCTTGGCATCACCGGCATCAGCTCCCAGCAGGTCGAGCAGACCTCCACTTTCAGAACCGTGATCACGCCGATGCCGGTAATCCCGCAAGGCGGACTTGTTGTCAAGTTTGGTGAGGATCTGCAGCTGCAGTGGAACGTCCCCGTCAGCAGTTTCAAATATCAGCTGGACGGCATCCAGAGCACCTCGACCCTGTCTGGCGACGGGAAGACAGCGACCATCAAGCTGGCGAGCTTCGAGCAGGGCAAGAAGTACCAGTTCACGGTTACATCCGCCACCTCGAAAAACGGCGTGGACATGAACCAGCCGATCGCCACGACCGTCAGCACGCCTGCCGGCCTCAGCCTGGTTTTCGATCCGGCTGACAACTCCAGCGGCGCCAGCACCGACGTCTATCCTACGGTGAACTTCTCCGAAGCGGTCGCGAACCCGGATGCGGCCCAGCAGCTGGTGAGCGTCGATCCCAAGGTCGACGGCAGCCTGCACTGGGTGGCGCCGAACAAGCTGCAGTTCGTGCCGGCGAAGGAATGGGACCACCTGCAGGATGTGACCATCCGCGTCAAGGGCGGCATCCAGGGATTCCGCGGCGTCAGCGGCGGATATATCGACAGTGACCAGCAGGCTACTTTCACGACCGCTCCTGCCAAGTCGATCGACGTCAACGTCACGACTGAGAGAGTGACGCTGCTGGAAAACGGCAATCCCGTCGACTCGTTTTTGTGCGCCAGCGGCGCCGCAAACACCCCGACCCCGCTGGGTGACTTCACCATCTATGCCAAGCTGCCCTCGGTCGATATGCGTGGACCCGGCTATTTTGCTCCGCACGTGCCCTGGGTGATGGTGTTCGATGGTGACTATACGCTGCACGGCAACTACTGGAACACAACTTTTGGCGTCAGGGGTTCAGGAGGCAGCCACGGCTGCGTGGGAATGCCTCCCGCCACCGCCAAGCGCGTTTTTGACTGGGCGCCGCTCGGCACGCCGGTACACATCCACGAATAGAATTCCTGCGGCCGGGCGCGGGCGGCTGTCCTACCCGCGGGCATTAACCGCGCCATACCTTCCATATATTCCGCATAGCCCGGCGCCAGCCGGGCTGATATATTTAGATGTGACATTCTTTCCAGCTGATCCTGAAGCCGGCGTTGCGCAGGATGACGATCTGCTGCGGATCGTTTGGAAAGGAACGTCCCCTGGTTTCCCGATCCAAGGAACAGCATGTCTTTGAAGACCCTGGTCTGCTCCTCCGGTGCGGTCACCGTGGTGGCCTCGGCGGCGGAAGCGCGAAAATATCTCCAAACGCCCGGGACGCTGGTCTGGATGGACTTCGAAGGCGTCCTCAGCGGCGCCGACAAGGAGCTGATCCAGTCGTCCTTCGGTTTCCATGACCTGTCGCTGGAGGACGCCACCAGGCCCGCCGACGGCGCCATCCGCCGCCAGCGCCCGAAGGTCGAAGAGTATGACGATTATTTCTTCCTGGTGATGCAGGCACTGAATGCGGAACGGGCAGGGAGCGCGCTGGTGCTGGAACCTGAGGAGCTGAACGTGTTCGTGGGCGGCAACTATGTGGTCTCCGTGCACCGGCGGACGGTCCCCGAACTCGGGCTGGTCTGGGAGGAAGCGGTCAAGCGGCCGCGGCTGATGGCCTGCGGCGCCGACCGGCTGGCTTACCACATCCTCGACGCGGTCGTCGATCATTACATCGACATCGTCGATGACATCGAGGAGCTGCTGGACGATCTGGAGGACGCCGTCATCGACCCCAGGGCCGGGAACCAGGCGGTGCGCGACATCTTCGCCTTCAAACGGCAGCTGATCGGGTTCCGCAAGGCGGCCAGCCCGCTGCGCGAAGCGGTCACGGAGATGACCTCACGCGAGTACCCGCATGTCAGCGAAGCCACGCAGCCGTATCTGCGCGACGTTTACGACCACCTGGTGCGGCTGTCGGACATGCTGGATACCTATCGCGACATCCTCGCCGGCGCCCTGGACGTGCATCTCTCCGCTGTCTCCAACAACATGAACCTGGTGATGAAACGCCTGACCGTGGTGGCGACCATCTTTCTGCCGCTGGGCTTCATCACCGGTTTCTGGGGGATGAACTTCACCGGCTTCATGCCGGTGGCGAGCGCATTCTGGTGGTGGGGCAGCCTGGCGGTGATGTTCTTCCTCACAGCCGGCATGATGCTGTATCTTTCCCTGTCAGTGGTGCGCAGGGGGCGCTAGGACCTTATGACCAGAGTCAAGATATGCGGTCTTACGCGACCTGAGGACGCCGTGCGCGCGGTCGCGGCCGGCGCCTGGGCGGTCGGTGTCATCTTCGCCCCGGAGAGCCCCCGGCGGGTGACCCGGCAGCAGGCAGCCGCCATCATGGCCGCGGTGCCGGCGGGAATACTAAAAGTGGGAGTTTTTGTCAATGCGGGCGAGGAGGAGATCACAGCCGCGGTCAGGGAGTGCGGCCTGGGAGCTGTGCAGCTGCACGGCGAGGAGCCGCCGGCGTTCTGCCGCCGCGTCGGCGAGGTCACCGGCGCCGCCGTTATCAAGGCGGTACGCGTTGCCGGGCGGGAGACGCTGGGCAGCGTTGCCTCATTTGACACCGACTTCGTTCTGCTGGATACTTATCAGCCGGGAAGGCGTGGCGGCACCGGCGAGGCCTTCGACTGGAAAATCGCCCGGGAGCTGCCCGAAAACCTGCGCAGCGGCAGGATGATCCTGTCCGGCGGTCTTGGCGCTGAGAACGTGCTCGAGGCGCTGGACGCGGTCGGCCCCTACGCTGTGGATGTTTCCAGCGGCATCGAAACCGCTCCGGGGGTCAAGGACCCCGGCGAGATGGAAAGGCTGTTTGACATTCTTGGGCAGATGAAACCATGAGCATACCCGCAAGATTCGGCCCCTACGGCGGCCGCTATGTGCCGGAAACGGTGATTCCGGCGCTGGATCAGCTGACCGCTGCCTATGAGCGGATGAGCGCCGATCCTGGCTTCAACGCGCAGCTGGACGGGCTGCTGAAGGATTTCGTCGGCCGGCCCACGCCGCTGTATCTCGCGGAGCGCCTGACCGAGAAGCTG
>JAJYLK010000023.1:8148-9659 GCA_021787775.1 Actinomycetes bacterium
CACAAGATCAACAACACCGTGGGGCAGCTGCTGCTGGCGGTGGAGATGGGCAAGAAGCGCATCATCGCCGAGACCGGAGCCGGCCAGCACGGCGTGGCCACGGCCACGGCGGCAGCGCTGTTCGGCCTTCCCTGCGCCATCTACATGGGGGAAAAGGACATAGCCCGGCAGGAGCTAAACGTGGTGCGCATGAAGCTGCTGGGGGCTGAGGTGATCCCGGTTTCCTCCGGCAGCCGTACGCTGAAGGACGCCATGAACGAGGCCATCCGCGACTGGGTGACTAACGTCGGTGAGACTTATTACGTCATCGGCTCGGTGGCCGGGCCGGCGCCTTATCCGGCGATCGTGCGCGATTTCCAGAGCGTGATCGGCCGTGAGGCCCGGGAGCAGATTTTGCAGCAGGAGGGGCGGCTGCCGGACGAGCTGATCGCCTGCGTCGGCGGCGGCAGCAATGCCATGGGCCTGTTCGCCGCCTTCATGGACACTGAAGTGGGTATGACCGGCGTCGAGGCGGGGGGGGAGGGCCTGGAGACCGGCAGGCATGGCGCCTCGATCGAGCGCGGCGCCCGCGGCGTGCTGCACGGGTCGCTGTCATATATCCTCCAGGATGCCTACGGACAGATCATGGAGGCGCATTCGATATCGGCCGGTCTCGACTATCCCGGCGTCGGGCCGGAACATTCCTATCTGCATGATGAAGGCCGCGTGCGTTACGACTCTGTCACCGATGCCGAGGCGCTGGCGGCCTTTACGCTGCTGTCGGAGACCGAGGGCATTATTCCGGCGCTGGAAAGTTCACATGCGATCGCCTATGTGGTCAAGCATACCGACCGCTTCAGCCCCGGTGACGCGATCATCGTCAACCTGAGCGGCCGCGGTGACAAGGACGTCCATCAGGCCGCCCGCGCCCTGGGGCTGCTGCAATGACCGACGGGGACGTACGTTTCCAATGTTTCCAAACCTGCCTGCCTGAGTCGCTCGCCGGCCCGCGCAGCGGAGCGGTTCGCCGATGAGCCGGCTGGAAGAACTTTTCAGGAACAGGAAGAAGAAAGCGCTGTTGATGCCTTACATCACCGGCGGCTATCCCACCATCCATGAGTGCCGCCACGTGCTGGATGCTTTCGTCGCCGGCGGCGCCGACATGATCGAGCTGGGCGTGCCGTTCTCCGATCCGCTTGCGGACGGTCCGGTGGTGCAGGCCTCGGCGCAGCGGGCGCTGGACGAGGGAGTGACGCCCGACGACGTTCTGGCGCTGGCGGGTGAGTTCAGCGGCCGCCTGCCGGTGGTGCTGCTCGTATACTTCAACTGCGTCTATGCCTACGGGCAGGAGCGCTTCGTCGATGCCGCCGCTCAGGCGGGCGTCTCGGGCCTGATCGTGCCAGATCTGCCGGTTGACGAGGCGGGAGAGTTCGCCGGCATCTGCCGCGCCCGGGGTGTGGACCCCATCCTGCTGGTCGCGCCTACCAGCACCGACGAGCGGATCGGCATGATCGCCGCCCAGGCCTCCGGGT
>JAJYLK010000024.1 GCA_021787775.1 Actinomycetes bacterium
CCGCCTGATCATTCCGGTCCAATGCGAATATTATGCTCTCGAAGGCCTCGGCCAGCTCCTGTCCACCGTCGAGGCGGTGCGCATCAACTTTAATCCCAAACTGGAAATCGCCGGCCTCTTGATGACTATGTTCGATCCGCGCACCAGACTTTCAAGCCAGGTCATCAATCAGGTTCGGACGCATTTTCCCGAGCTCATTTATCGCACCGTCATCCCGCGTAATGTCAGGTTGAGTGAGGCACCTAGTTTTGGTAAGCCTATCTCTCGTTATGATCCTACCTGCGCTGGTTCTGACGCCTACTTTGACCTTGCAACGGAGGTGGTGGAACGTGAATGAAAAGCAATCCGCAAACCAGCGGCTGGGACGGGGGCTGGATGCCTTGTTTACTAACACAAATATTACAGCGAGTAAAGTAACTCCCGGAGCAGATGACAAGGCAGATGATACACTATACCAGTTTTTACCTATTGGTCAACTTAGAGGGAACCCCAAGCAGCCGCGCACCCTTTTTGATGAAGACACGCTGAACGATCTTGCCGATTCGATCAGGTCGGTCGGGCTGGTCCAGCCTGTCGTTGTCCGGCGTCTCGATTCCGGCTACGAGATTGTCGCCGGTGAGCGCCGCTGGCGTGCCGCTCAGCTGGCAGGTCTGGAGAAGATCCCCGCGATAATCAGGGATGCCGGCGATGCCGAAGCCCTCGAACTGGCCCTGATCGAGAATCTGAGCCGGGAAGATCTGAATCCGATCGATACCGCGCGAGCCTATGCCAACCTGCAAGAGGATTTCGGCACCACGCAGGAAGAACTTGCCGGTAAACTAGGCCGCAGCCGTTCCGCCATCGCCAATACCCTGCGTCTGCTGGACCTCCCCGACGAGGTTCAGTCGCTGATTGAAAAAGGCAAGCTGTCTGAGGGACATGGCCGGACCCTGCTGTCGATTCCCGATCGCTTGCGACAGCGGCAACTGGCAGCCCGGGCGGCTGCCGGAGGGATGTCTGTCCGGCAACTTGAAGCCGCGGCCAAAAAAGAGGGCGCGACCAGCCGCCGCAGGGAGCCACGGGTGGTTCCGGTGAGTCAGGAGCTGATGGACGAGACCACGGATGCCGTTTATTCCGCCTTCCGGCTACCAGTCAAGGTAAGATGGACCGCAGCCGGCGGCCGCATCGAAGTTGAATTCACCAGTGACGAACAACTTCACCGTGTAGTCGATGTGCTGGAGAATAATCGCTGATGGCAAGCGATTCCGAAAGATCGCTGGAACAGGTACTGTCGCCATATCTGGAAATCAGTGGCGTTAACACCGCGTCCCTGGTTTCCAGCGACGGCCTGCTGGTGGCCAGTGCCGGCGGTGCCGGACTGAACCTGGAGGCGCTGGCAGCCCGTGCTGCCTTACTCGCGGCCGCAACGGCCGAGCTGTCGTCCGAACTCGGCGGCCGGCCGCGCATACTGGCGCTCGACAATGACGGCGTGGGCATTATCCTGGCGCCGTTGACGTCAGATCTGCTGCTGGTGATAGTCGGCACCACGAAGATACTGGGGCTCATCCGCCGATGAGCCGAGATGAGGCAGCACCGCCATGCCTTGGGAGCCAACTGGCCTTTGCCGCCGGCATCCACACCCCTCCTGCGAGACGGAATTAGCCGTCGACGTCGGGGGCTGCGTTCAGATTGTTGGGCATCGTGAGGGTATTCGGCGTCGTCCTGCCGGCGTTTCCGTAAGCGTCACCACGGGCATCGGGTGAGTCGCCGCCAGAATACAGCACATACTGCCCCTGCAGCTTCTTGAAGACGATCTTGTCATGCGGCGGCGTGAAATCCCGCTTCGGCAAGTTATTTTCGGCGTTCAGCATGAAGCCTTTCCAGATGTCGACCGGTAGACCGCCGCCCCATACCTGGGCACCGTGCACGTGCGTCATCGGAATCTGCTGGTCCGGATATCCAATCCAGACCGCCGTGGAATAGTCGGGTGTGAAGCCGACAAACCAGGCATCCTGCAGGTTTTCCGTCGATCCGGTCTTGCCCGCCGCCGGCCGCCCCAGTTTGGCCCGTTCGGATGTTCCACCCTGAACGTCCTGCTCCATGACCTGCGTCACCGTGTAAGCCACGGCATCGCTGACAACCTGCTTCTGTTCCGGTTGAGCCTGGTAATCGATGCTCCCGTCCGGCATCTCCACGCGTATGATCGCGGCCGGTTCCGAATATTTCCCATCTTCGTCCAGCGTGGCATACGCTGAAGCCATTTCCATCGGCGATACGCCCTGGTCCAGTCCGCCAAGCGCGATCGACGGATTGTCGGACATCGGGCTCTTGATGCCGAGCCGTTCGGCCGCATCGCGAGCCTTGTCCGGACCGATGTCCATCACCAGCTGGGCATAGACGGTGTTATCGGAGTGCAGCATGGCTTCTGCCAAACTTGATGCCCCGAAATATTTATGGTCATAAGTGGCCACATTCCACGTGCCGCCCTGGGGCAACCCGATGTCGATCTGCTTGGACATATAAAATGTCTTCCAGGGATTCACGCCCTGCTCCACCGCCGCGGTAAGCACGAACGGCTTGAAACAGGAGCCCGGCTGCCGCTTCGCCTGCACCGCCAGGTTGAACTGTGATTTCTGAAAATCGGTGCTGCTGACCATGGCTTTGATATAGCCTGTGGCCGGATCGATTGATACCAGCGCCGCCGCCGGATCGCCGCTTTGATTCAGCGTCTTCTTGATCGCCGCCAGGCCCGCCGCCTGAAGATTGGGCTCGATTGTCGTATATACTTTGAGTCCGCCCTCGAAAACTTTCTTTTCCCCATATTTCTGGATCAGTTGCTGTTTGACGTACTCGACAAAATACGGATCGCTGGCAGAAGCGCTGTTTCCCTGGTGGACATCGATCGGCTCGGCGGCCGCGTAATTGGCCTCTGGCTGGGTTACGTAACCCAGATCCGCCATCTTTTGCAGGACCGTGTTCCGGCGAGCCACAGCGGCCTGCATGTCCTCCTTGGGAGAGAAAGCAGACGGAGCCTGCGGCAGACCAGCCAGCGTCGCGCATTCAGCCAGGTCGAGCTGCTTGACGCTTTTCCCGAAATAAGTCTGTGCCGCCGCTTCAACCCCATAGGCGTTTTCGCCGTAGTAGATCGAATTAAGGTAGCGCTCCAGGATCGTATCCTTCGAAACTGTGCGGTCCAGTTCTGTGGCCAGCACTGCTTCATCGATCTTGCGGGTAAAGGTGCGCGCATCTGAAACATATAACGTTTTGACAAGCTGCTGCGTAATGGTACTACCGCCCTCAGCCAGACGTCCCTGGCTGATGTCAGTGATCAGGGCGCGGCCGATCGCCTGATAATCCACGCCGCCGTGCTCGTAAAAGCGCTGGTCCTCAATGGCGATGGTGGCCTGCTTCAGATATTTGGGAATCTCGTTGAACGGGACGACAGTCCGGTTCTCAGTACCGTAAATATCAGCCAGCAGGCTGCCGTCCGCAGCATAAATCTTGGAGGTCTGGCCAAGCGACATGTAGTCGTCGGATTGGAGCTTGGGCAGATCGTGGACAATCGCCTGCACCGTCTGGATCCCCATCATGGCGAAAAAAATCAGGCCCAGCACAAAGACGGAGAGCAGTGTCAGTCTGACAGGGTGTCTTTTCCTGCGCTTGAGCTTTCGCCGACGGGGCATAAAGGGGACCTTAAAAAGAGTTTTCCGGAAATTCCGGGTCGAATCTTAACACAGATGCGGCCTTGCTGGGAGCCCCCGCGTAAAGCCAGGCCCGGCAGCCACGCCGGCCCTCGCATAAAACAAAAAACCTGCCGGGGCAATCCCTGGCAGGCGGCTCCGGCCGGCGAAACCGGGTTTTGTGGCAATCAGACCCGTTGATTACTTGACGTGCTGGATGTATTTCATGAATACTTCAAACGCCTCTTCCACCGCCATGTCATCGAGCCCCATCTCCTCGGTACTGTGGCGCAGGCATTCTTTCATCCGGTTGCTGATGAGAAAAACGCCGACCCTGTCCAGAGCCGCCCTGGTGGCCGCAAGCTGGGTGAGCACATCCTCGCAGCGCTTGTCCTCCGAAATCATCCGTTGCAAGCCACGCACCTGGCCCTCAATCCGGCGAAGCCGGTTGATGACCTTTTCTGTGTCTGTCTTCGCTACCGCTGTCATCACCTTGCCTTTAACTGGTCCGGCGAACCCTGCTCCACGCGAAGGAGTTCCTCTGGAAATTATTCCGGGCATTTTATCAGCCCGGCGGCCCAAGATAAATAAGGATGAATTCAGGCGCCTTCGCGGCGTTACCCCTACGGGTATCATTATCCCACGGGCATTTGAAACTCGTCAAGAATAAACAGCCGGCGGAGTTGCGGGCAAAAGCTCCGCCTAACCATTTTGCGCGGCGAAAAAATTGGCGTAGAGCTCCGCCTACCATATTTCGCGGCGATAAAGTTGCGCATCGTTAAATTGCGGAGCGCTAAATTGCACCGCGTTAAATTTGCGCGGCGGTAAATTGCTCCGCTACGCTATAATTGCGCTCCTTGATATTTGCGAAGCGTTTGATTTCGTGCCATTGAATTTGCACGGCGCCAATTTGGCTAAAATGTCGACGAAAGTTTTCTAACGAACCGAATGCCCTGATTAGATGCCCGACGCCCAAGTGATCAGCTGCTCGCGCAGGACCGACATTCCCCGCTGTTATTCCGGCTGGCTCGAGGATGTGCTGGCCTCGGGCAGCGTCACCTTCAGGGCTCCGCGCGGCGCCGTCCGCCACATCTCGCTTGCCCCGGAGGATGTTCACTCGATGGTGCTGTGGTCGAAGGATTACGCTCCTCTGCTCCAGCGCCCGCAGCTGATAAAGCGGCTTCGACACCTCAACTGTTATTTCCATTTCACCATCACGGGCCTGGGGCGGACCGGGTGGGAGCCGGAAATCCCTCCCTGGTCAAAAGCGCTGGCGGAGATGACGGTGCTGGTGCGGCTGTTTGGCGCCCAGCGTGTCAACTGGCGTTTCGATCCGGTCGTCCACTGGCCGGCAGATGACAAACGGCGCTCGAACCTGTCGCTGTTTCCCCAAATCGCAGCCCGCGTGGCCGAGCTCGGTGTCGGGTCCTGCACTTTTTCCCTGGTGCAGCTGTACCGGAAAAACGAACGGCGGGCGCGACGCTCCGGGCTGGAAATTGCCCGGCTTGCCGATGACGAAGGCCTCAAGGCCGCCGCACGGCTGGCGGAATGGTCGACCGGGTTTGGTCTGAGACTCTATAGCTGTGCCGAGGAAGCCTGGTCACAGGTGCCCGGGGTCTCCCGAGCCAGCTGCGTCGACGCCGGGCTGCTGAACGCCCTCAGGCCTGACGGCATGAAGGCTTCCGCGGCAAAAGATGCCTCGCAGCGGCGGCAATGCGGCTGTACGCGCAGCATCGACATCGGAAGCTACACGCAACGCTGCGGCGCAGCCCAATGCCTCTACTGCTACGCAAACTGATTCGCGAAGCGATTATTGCCCGGGCCAGACCAGCTGCGGGACTATCTACGGCTGGCAGTTATTTCTTGGACGTCAAGAGCCCGAAGGTGGCGATGCCCAGCAATACGGTGATGAAGCCGAAAATATAAAACGCAGTCTTCTCCTGGTCGCTGGAGAGCCACCACGCGCTCGTGAAAATGACGATCCCGAACAGAATCTGAATCGCCGCCAGAATCGTGGCACGATCGGTTTTCATGTCAAACCTCCGGTGTTTTTAGCAAGTAATTCTAAAAGAGCCGCTGATTTCCTGCCGGCGCCCTCCCTATGTTTGCCTTGCCTTTCTTTCCCGCTGCAACCCCGTTATAAGCAGGTGACGAAGAAAACCCGAATGCTTGCCACGGTTTGCGGGCATCTATACGACAGGCCGAGGAGAGTTCCCGAGCGCAACCGCAACAAGGCAAGAGGCCGACAATGGACGACGTTCCGCTAACCGTCGCAAGCTGGCATTCGGTTTTCGAAGCTCCAGACAACAGACATGCCTGGAGGCAATGGCTGCTGCAGCTGTCGGAAAAATACAGCCATAGCGCCCGCGGAAAAATCCGGCAATCGTATATTTGAAGAAACGGCTGATTTCGCCAGCCTGGGATTGAGTCAAGATTTCACACTCATGCCGTCCAAGAAGCAGTTTCTTCCCCCAGCGGAGACGCGGCTGCGCAGCGCCATCAAATGCGTCATCTGCCTGGAAGACTTCGGTACCCTGACGATCCCGTATGGCGCCCGCACGCCCGAACTGATGCTGTTCAGAGACGAATTCGAGAACTGGCGCAAACACGCGCAACTGGAAGTGATCGCGGAAGAAGCGGGTCCCGGCTGGCCGGGGCGGACCGGCCTGCTCACCTCGCTTTTCGACACCGTCGCGCTCTCGCCGGCCGGCACACAGGTGATGGTATGCGGACCGCCAGTGATGTTCAGCTTCGTCCTCGGCAGGCTGGAGGAACGACATTTTGATGATTCGCAGATCTATGTTTCCCTGGAAAGGAACATGCGATGCGGTGTCGGCAAATGCGAACACTGCGTGGTGGAAAACTTCTATACCTGCTGTGTGGGGCCGGTATTATCGGTCGAGCGGATCAGGGGTGTCTCATCGGCGCTGAGGTGACAACCAGGCCGGGGCAGATCCAAAGCCGTGACGCGGAGCGGCGTCCCAGACTGCGGGTGGGCATCTTCCCGCTCACCTCCGATGCCGGCTGCCAGCTGGAGTTCCTCAACCTGGAAGACGATCTGGTGGCGCTGGGCAGCTGCGCCGCTTTCGGCGGCATTCCGGCCTCGCGGCGCTTTCATGACATGCGCGATCTCAAAAAATATGTCTTCCAGGGCATGGAGGACCTCGACACGCTGGAGATCCATCCCGTCTCCAATTATGTCCGGGTCGACTTCCAGTTGCGCGGCTGTCCCGCGAGCCGCTGGGAGATAATGGAAACGATCACCGCCCTCATCGCCGGCCGGATTCCGCAGCTGAAAAGCGGCGGTTGCCGGGGGCCGACGAGGAACCGAGTCTCCGGGCAGCGATATATGTCCTCTCGCGCGTCGCCACCTATCCGGACCTGCTTCGCAAGTTCCAGAAGTTCTGCTCGCTGGCGACCGGGCACCAGGAGCTGTTCGACCGGTGGCGGGCGGGCGAATAATCTGGAATGCTTGAGGGCGACAGCCGCGCGTCCACGCGATAGACTTCAGCTGGACAGCCGGCCGGCTGTTCCGTGCTATTTACATACTTATTCTTTTTGTCAACAGAACAGAACAGGATGGTCCCATGCCACGCATTGAAACGCTGCGCGAACGCCTTAGCTTCCTGCTGAAGGAAAAAGCCTATCTCACCGGAGATTTCATCCTCACTTCGGGTAAACACAGCGACCATTATTTCGACTGCAAACGCGTCACTCTCGATCCGGAGGGGCTGGCGATCGCCGCCGAGCTGCTGGTCGACAGGTTGAAGCGGGCAGGCATCGCCGCGATCGGGGGCCTGGCGATCGGCGCTGACCCGATCGTTGCCGGAGTAGCGGCGATCAGCTGGCGGCTCGGCGCGCCTGTCCAGGGATTCATTGTCCGCAAGGAGCCCAAGGCCCACGGAACCAGCAAATGGATCGAGGGTTGCGTCGCCGCAGGCGCCCGCGTCGCGGTCGTCGACGATGTGGTCACGAGCGGGGGCTCGATCATCAAGGCTATCGACAGATGCCGGCAGGAGGGTCTGGAGCCGGCCATCGCGTACACGCTCGTCGACCGGGAGGAAGGAGGAGCAGAGGCGATCGAAAACGAGGGCGTTCCTTTTGAACCCCTGTTCAGATACAGCGAGCTTTTTGGTCCGGCCTGATCATCGAAAGCAGGTGACGAGTTTGGAATCACGCCGCCGGGCGCACAATCTCGGCATCCGGAAATTGACCCGGAGCCGAATGAGCCTCGATGAAGATCAAACTGGAACATGTCACCAGGATCGAAGGGCACGCTTCGCTGACGGTGCAAATCGCGGACAACCGCGTCCATTCGGCGCGGCTGAAATATGAAGAAGGAGCGCGCCTGTTCGAGGGTCTGCTGCTCGCAAGTTCTTCGACGCCCCCACGATAGCGTCCCGCATCTGCGGCGTCTGCCCTGCGGTCCATAACGCCACTGCCCTGAGAGCGGTCGAGCAGGCACTCGGCGACCGCCCAGAACCTGACCAATATCGAGAACGACATCGAGCACTTTATCGGCTCGCGTCGCGGCTGGGAGCCGGCCAGGATGATCCGGGGGATCGAACAGCTCGTGCGCGCTTACGATCCCTGCGTCTCCTGCGCCACACACTGAGCAAATCGGCCAGGAAGTTTAACCGGCCGCCTCCGCGGAGATTCACACTCCATGGAGTATTCGGTCAGAATTGGTGGTGAAGCGGGCCAGGGGATCCAGACCCTCAGCAGCATCCTGGGCAAGATGCTGGTGCGGACGGGCTTCCACGTGTTCACGCACCAGGACTATATGTCACGCATCCGCGGCGGGCACAACTTCAATCAGATTCGCTTTGCCGACCGCCCGCTGGCCTGCTCGCGGCGACGGATCGACATCCTGGTCGCGCTCGACCAGCAAACCGTAGACATACATCGCGGCGACCTCGCTCCGGACGGGCTGGTCATCCATGATTCAGAGACGATCGGCAGGAAGTACGACCGCCCGGAGTTCATCGATGTGCCGGCCCGCCGGCTGGCGATGGAAACAGCTGGCAAGCGGCTGATGGAAAACACCGTCGCGGCAGGCGCAGTATCGGGCATGCTCCGCCTCGAATTGGCGCCGCTGGAGAGGCTCCTGTCGCAAACATTCGCCGGCAAAGGGCAAGAGGCCGTCGACGGGAACATCGCTGCCGCGCGCGCCGGCTACGATTTTGCGCTTCACAATTGTCCCCGCTGCGCGTTCACACCGGCCGCAAGCGGTCCGGCGGCCCGGCGCATGCTAATCGATGGCAACTCCGCAGTCGGGATAGGAGCATTACTAAGCGGCTGCCGGTTTTACGCCGCCTACCCGATGACGCCTTCGACCGGCGTCCTCAATTTCATGGCCGGACAAAGCCGGCGTCACAGTCTCGTCGTCGAGCAGGCTGAAGATGAGATCAGCGCAATCAACATGGCCATCGGCGCATCTTACGCTGGCGTCCGCTCGATGACCGGCACGGCCGGCGGCGGCTTCGCGCACATGGTGGAGGGTCTCTCCCTGGCGGGGATGACGGAAACGCCGGTGGTCATCTTTGTCGGTCAGCGGCCGGCGCCCGCGACCGGACTGCCCACCCGCACCGAGCAGGGCGATCTCCTCTATGTGCTGAACGCGGCCCACGGCGAATTCCCCCGCGTGGTGATGGCGCCGGGCAGTCCCGAGCAGGCTTTCCGCCTCACGGGCAAGGCGTTCGACCTGGCAGAGAAATATCAGGTCCCCGCGATCATCCTTTCCGATACGTATCTGGCCGACGCCGAGTGGACACTGGACGGGCTGGAGCCCGCCCGGATCGAATACCTCGATCACCGTTTGCATGC
>JAJYLK010000025.1 GCA_021787775.1 Actinomycetes bacterium
TGACCGCCTGGCGCTTGGCCACGGTCCCCACCAGCCGCTCGCCATCCTTGGTGAACGCCACTACCGAAGGCGTTGTCCTGCCGCCTTCGGCGTTAGGGATGACCGTCGGCTCGCCGCCCTCCAGGACAGACACGCACGAGTTGGTGGTTCCCAAGTCGATTCCGATTACTTTGCCCATGATCTGTTCCTCCTAAAATACACGCTGACATTTGCTTATAAAGTAAAAAGATTGAAATCGCTATATTGCCTTAGCGCAATGCCATTATAAAATCTAAGTCGATAGTTGTCAAGTTTATTATCGAGGGGATTCCAGGCCGTGCCCAGGGCCAGATCCGCCTTAAGAAGTTTATGCCCCGCGTCAGGCATTAATAATCAGGGCTGCCGTCCTGGGCCGCGCGCAAACGCGCCCTGGCTAGTTGCAAAATGATACATGGTGGAGTAGAGTCTTTGCCGTAACCTGCGAACCGGATGGAGGGTTGTATGGCAGAGGAACGGCTGCCGTTAGGAGTCGCGGCCCGCTTGTCGCGTTATCTGCAGATTCTCACCCAGGCGAAAAAGACTGGCAAGAACACCATCTCCTCCAAGACCCTCAGCGAGTACTCCAACGTCAATCCCACGCAGATCCGGCGCGATCTTTCATCTTTTGGGAAGTTCGGCAAGCGCGGCGTGGGCTACAACGTGGATTACCTCATCGGCCGCATCAAGGAGATCCTGCACACATCGGGCTCGCACAACCTGGCGCTGATGGGCAGCGGCAATCTGGGCACGGCCATCGCCAGCTCGAAGATATTTGCCGATCACGGGTTCAACATCGCGGCGCTGTTCGATGCCGATCCGGCGAAGACCGGCCAGGAGGTGGGCAGCCTGCGGGTGCAGCCGGTAACGGAGGTGGCGGAGACGGTCCGGGAGCGGGGCATCATAGTGGGTGTGCTCGCGGTGCCGCCGCACGCGGCCCAGGAGGCCGCCAACGCGCTGGTCAGCGCCGGCGTCAAGATCATCTTCAATTACAGCGAGGCGCTGGTGGATGCGCCGCCCGGCATCACCGTACACTCGATGAGTCCCGCCGGCGAGCTGCTCTACGCCCTTTATTTCTATCTGACCTGACGGCGGCCATGCCTGCTAGCATAAATCATCCAGATTATAAACGAACAAAAAAAGTGTCTCCCGGTCCGGAGACACTTTTCATTTATGGAGGCATTCCCGGAGCCGGGCGCCGGCGTGTCAGCTCAGCAGCTCTTCGGGAGACTTGTTTGTCAGGAGGTAGGAGAAGAATTCGATCACGCGCTCGTCAGCTTCCAGCTCTTCCGGAGTCTTGTCGATATACAGCGCCGAAATGGGGTCGAGCTTGTGCTGGTGTTCCTCGCAGTAATCCACACCGTGGCGAACCGTCCAATTGCCACAACCTGAAATCTTGCACTTCTTTATCTTCTTTTCCATCACAATCACTTTCTTTCCGCAAAAGCCGCGTGTGGGAGCTGCTCGCGCCTTACGGTAAGAATTAAAGCTATTATAAGTTATTTTCCTCTATTTGAAAAGGTTTTTTTCATGGAAAGTCAAGGAAGGATGAAGAAGGGGCAGATGATGATATTCAGAAGAACAAAGATCGTGGCGACTCTCGGTCCCGCTACCGCGGGTGAGATTCAGATCAAGGCGCTGGTCGAGGCCGGGATGGACGCCGTACGGCTGAATTTTTCTCACGGCAGCCACGAGGAATACGCGCGCCTGCTGGGGATCGTGCGCGCGGTTTCGGCCGAAGCCGGTAAACCGCTGGCGGTGATCGCGGACCTGCAGGGACCGAAAATACGGGTTGGCGAGATGCCTCCTGAGGGAGTGAAGCTGGTACGCGGCCAGCAGCTGTCCGTGACCCCCAGCCGGGTCACCGGCACGGCCGGGCAGATCCCGGTGGTGTATTCGGGGCTGGACAGCATAGCCAAGGCTGGCAGCCGCATCCTCATCGATGACGGCAAGATCGTTCTGAAAGTGCTCCGGCAGGAGGATGGGGCGCTGGTATGCCGGGTCATATCCGGAGGCTTATTGACCTCGCGCAAGGGCGTGAACTTCCCCGGAGCGACGATCGCGGCGCCCAGCCTGACCGCCAAGGACCGCCAGGACCTGGAATTCGCGTTGCAGGCCGGCAGCGACTATATCGCCCTGTCGTTCGTGCGCGAGGCAGCCGACATCGAGGCGCTGCGCAACCTGATCGTGGAGTTGGCCGACCGGCCCGTGAAGATCATCGCCAAGATCGAGAAGCGCGAAGCGATCCGCAACATCGGCGCCATCATCGACGCGGCGGACGCCATCATGGTGGCCCGTGGCGACCTGGGGGTTGAGATCGCACCGGAGCGCGTGCCGTACTGGCAGAAGGAGATCATCCGCCGCGCGAGGGATAAAGCCAAGCTGGTGATCACGGCCACGCAGATGCTCGAATCGATGATCGCCAGCCCGACGCCGACCCGGGCCGAGGCCAGCGATGTCGCCAACGCCGTATACGACGGCACCGATGCGGTGATGCTCTCCGGCGAAACCGCGGTGGGCAAGTATCCGGCACGGGCGGTGGCCACCATGCACCGCATCGCCCGCACTGTGGAAGCTTCGCTGGGCAGGAGAAAGGTCGACAAGCGTTCCTCCGGCGGCTCTGTGACGCGGGCTATCAGCGCCGCCGCCTGCGAACTGGCCGCGGACCTGGATGTGGCCGCTATCGTCACGCCCACCAGTTCCGGCACCACGCCGGTCGAGGTGGCCAAGCACCGCCCCGGCTCGCCGATAGTCGCGGTGAGCCCCGACATGAACGTGGTCAACCAGCTGGCGCTCGCCTGGGGAGTGAAACCGCAGCTGATAACTCCCGCACGCGATACCGACGACACGTTCTCCAAGGCGATCAGCGCCGCTGAGGCCAGCGGACTGGTCAGCCCGGGAAGGATGATAGTGATCACGGCCGGCATCCGGGTCAATGAGCCGGGTACCACAAACCTGATCAAGGTTCACGTGATCGAGTAGCCTGCCGCTGCGGCTGGCTTAACCGGCGCGGCCTTGCATGCCACAGACCCGGTGCCGGCAGCGGCAGCGGCAAAAAAAATGAAGGGGTGCAGACGGCTGCGGCGAAAAATGCTTGGAAGGAAAAAGGATTTGACAGCCAGAACAGCCACAACAAAGAGATATGCATTCGTCACCGTCCGCCGCGGAATCTGGCGGCTGGGCATGCTTGCCGTGATCCTGGTAATCGCCGCCGGCTACATTTCACCGGTAATGACCATTTACAGCCGGAGCAAGGATATCAGGCAGGAGCAGGCGGAAGCGTCCCAGCTCCAGCAGAAACACGATACGCTGCAGCTGGAACGCGACCGGCTGCAGACCAACCCGTACGTGGAAGAGGTGGCTCGCCGCGACCTGGGCCTCATCCATCCCGGGGAGCAGCCGTACGTGGTCCGGGACCTTAATACCGCCAGCAGCGCGCCGGCGAACGTTCCGGCCGCTCCCGCACCGAAATCATTATTCGGGCGGGCGCTGGACGACCTGAAGTCACTCCTGCCCTGACGTGCCGGAGGGACCGACTCCGCTCCGGTTCGGCCTTGCCGTCGCCCGACAACTCGGCCGCCCGCCCACGATTGAATTCGTGGTCGCCGTGTTGTGCCGCTACGGCTGGCCCGCTGTTATCAGGAATTCCCCGGTTGACGCCCGGGGAAATCCCAACCCAAACCTTTATTACCTGAGCTGTCCTTACCTGCGCCGAGAGATCTCCCGGTTGGAGGACCGGGGCGAGATTGCGCGCCTGCAGCAGCGGCTGGCCGATGATGCCGCACTGGCAGAGGCCGTCCGGGCGGCGCAAAGGCGTCACGAAGCCGAGTGGGAGGCGGATGCCGGTAGCCCTGTCAAGCCGGTGCCTCCAGGACCCCGTATCGCCGCCGCCTCCGGCGACCTCCTGTTAAAATGCCTGCATGCGCAGTTTGCCTGCTATCTCGTCCACCGCGATTACGCGATCGGCGAGTTGATCGCGGGTGAACTTGCTGACATCTGGTGCGGCGACGAGCGCTGCCGCCGCTATCTCCACGAGCCGGCGACATAACAAAAAAAGGTTATTATGACAATCGTAGCGATCATCGACACAGGCACCAATTCCACCCGCATGCTTATCGCCCGTAGAGCCGGGAGCGAACTGGAGGAGCTGGCGCGGCTGACTACGGTGACCAGGCTGGGGGAGGGGGTTGACGCGGCCGGCAGGCTGGGGGAAGCGGCGCGCGAGCGCGTCAGCCGCTGTGTGGGTGAATATGCCGAGTTCATCGCCGCCCATAGCGTGGAAAATACGTTGATGCTGGCAACCAGTTCGGTGCGGGAATCCTCTGATGGAGAGCAGTTCCTGGCGCAGCTTGCCCGGCAGCACGGGTTTTCATGCCGGATACTGCCAGGAAAGGAAGAGGCGCGGCTAAGCTTTGTGGGCGCGACGCTGGGCCTGGGAGGTAACTCCGGAAGAATCATGCTGGTCGATATCGGCGGCGGCAGCACGGAGATTGCGTGCGGGGTCCGCGGCCGTGTCGATTATGCGCGCAGCCTGCGCCTGGGGTGCGTCCGCATCAGCGAGCGGTTTTTCCGCGAGGATCCGCCGGCGGCAGCCGAGCTTGCCGGTGCTGCCAGGCAGATCGATGCGACGCTGGCCGCCGGGATCGAACTCGAACGTCTCGGCGCCGTGGACCTGGCGGTCGCGGTAGCCGGCACGGTTACTTCGCTGGCGGCGATCGACCTGGAGCTGCAGTTATACGACCGTGACGCGGTGCACGGGCATGTCCTTGACCGGCAGGCGGTGGACGGCATGCTGGAGCGGCTGGCGCGGATGGATTTCTCTCAGCGGCTGGCGATCGCAACGGTCGAGGAGGGGCGGGCGGACGTAATCGTCGGCGGAGCGCTGATCGCGTCCAGGGTGATGGAGTACATCGGCGTAGCCAGCCTGACCGTCAGCGAAACCGACATCATGGACGCGGCTGCGCTGGAACTCTGCACGAGGCTGGACGGACGGCTTTCCGGCGGCGCTCCGGATAGATAGAATGCATACGCGGGAATGCGCTGGCAGGCTCCAGCGGCGCATATCGCGATGCCGGCCCGAGTGGTGGAACTGGTAGACACAAGGGACTTAAAATCCCTCGCCCTTGCGGGTGTGTGGGTTCGATTCCCACCTCGGGCACCAATCAGGCCTGCGGCGTCCTTTCGCGGCCGGCACCGGCATTCTTCACCAGCAGGACGGCTGTGCCGTTGTCGCTGGTCTCGACATCCACCTTGTCCATGAGGCTGCCCATGATACCGAAGCCGAGACCTTCGGATGGCGGCGGCGGCAAGGGCATTCCATGGCCGCGGTCGAGGACTTCCACCTTGAAATCTCCCTGCCCGTCAAAGCAGGAAATCTCGATGGTGCGCTCCTGGCGGTCGGAGCATTCGATATATGCGTGCCTTACCACATTGGTCGAAGCCTCGGAGAGCGCGACCTTGATATCGGCGATGCTGTCTTCTTCGAAGCCGAGGTTCTGGGCCGCAGCGGAGACAACCAGTCGCACCAGCGAAAGGTACTCAGCCTTGGCCGGTACGATCAGATTTAGGACTTTTTTATCGGGCATCTCACTCACCTACAATGTTTCTCTCGGCATAGTCAGGTTTTGTCTTAACGATTGCAGTGTCCGCCGCAGCAGCCGGGAAACATGCATCTGCGAAATGCCAAGCTGATTTGCGATCTCGGTCTGGCTCAGGCCCTCCACGAACCGCAGATAGAGAAGATTCTGCTCCCGCGCGTTGAGGTCTGACATGGCTCCGGCCAGGCTGAGCCGCTCGTCGAGCGTCTGCAGGGTCTTGTCCTCACCGCCAATGATATCAAGCAGGGAAAGATCACTGTCTTCAGCCGAGCTTGAATTGAGAGACGCGACAGAAGAACTCTCGACACTCTCGAGGCCTTCGATCACGTCTTCTTCACTGATTCCCATCTCCTGTGAAATCTCGGCAACATTGGGAGACCTGCCGTGCTCCTGTGAAAAACTCTGAACGGCGTTATTTAGCGCATGAGCCCGCTCCCGCAACCCCCTCGGCAGCCTGATCGTCGAGGTCCTGTCACGGAAGTACCGTTTCAGCTCTCCGACGATCGTAGGCACTGCATATGTAGTAAATTGCACGTTTCGGTCCGGGTCAAACCTGTCAATCGCTTTCAACAGGCCCATCGAGGCCACCTGGACCAGATCGTCCAGCGGTTCGCCGCGGTTCATGAAGCGCCGCGCCAGTGAATGCGACAGGTCCAGATGCGCCCTTACCAGGATGTTCTTGATCTCGGGATCGTGCGAATCCTTATAAGTACGGAATAGCGACCGGATCTCTTCCCTGCTCAGGGATTTGTCGGACCGGCGCGTCAAGAAAGCTTCTGAGCGACGTTTTTGACCAGGATGATCTCAAATCCCCCCCGAGGGCTGGGTATCTCTTCGACGCGGTCCGCTACCCTCTCCAGGATGAAACGGCTATAACGGTTGAGTTTGCTCTCGTCATCGAAAAGATCGCGCGAGATCCCCTGAGTCACCACCTCGAGCCTGTCAGACAGGATCTGGAAGCGGAAACACAATGCTCCCTCCGGTTTTGGTTCTGACAGATACAACCGGAAGAGCTCATCCAGCGCCGTCTGCAGGTCATCAGACTGATCCAGATCCAGTCCGGTCTTGCTCGCCACCGCGGAGGCGGCCAGGCGAACGATCCTGGACATCTGGGTTTCCTGAGGAAGCTGCAGGCACACTACATCAGCCAGTAGTTCGTCAGTCAAAGGGGTACCTCCGAATTGGACAGCCAATGCTTTATACCCGTCTGATCGCGGTTCTAACTCAAACGGATAGATTATAATGATCAGGAGGAAAAAGGGGAATGCTATAATAAAATCAAATTACTTATAAATGAACAGGCGTAAGCGCCTGAACATGAGGCATGCCGATGACTGAACATGAAAAAAGGGATCGCTGCCGGCTCAACGAGATCAATGGCATCGATGCCTGGTGCACACATGATAAATGTATTTACTGGCGGTTGCTCGAGTCACAGGATATCGAGGACGACACCGAAATCGGTTGCGGCATCCAGTATTTTGGCTTGATCGACCAGCTGGAAGCGGATACGGCAAGATGGCTGCTTTCGATGAAGAAGCGTCTCGAAAACATCACACCGGAAACGGGGAAGGCAAGGATTAACTTCAAGCGTCGCGAAAAATAGAAATGTTTCATAGTTTACCGGGAAAAATTTTGGGTAAATTTCGGTTGAGGAGAAACAACTCCCGGGGTGAGAAAAGTGAAACTGATAGCTAAGACAGTCGGCGTGGTTGTGGCGCCTGGATTTGATGACGGGCAAGTCATCAGGGTGAGCGAGATCCTCAAGGGAATGGAAGCCCAGGTGCTGGTTGTTTCTCTGGGGGACACCGTTCCCGCAGGTGTGGCTGGCATGAGGGGTGCCCTGATCAAGCCGGGGGTTCAGATGTCCCGGCTGCACCCCGCAAACCTGGATGCTTTGATAATTCCCGGCGGAAACTCAACCGCCAGCATGCAGGCGGATTCCATGGTGTTGACCTTGATTATGGAGATGGAGTCAATGGAAAAGCCGATTGGCGCCATTGGTAACGGTGTGGCGGTGCTGGCTTCAGCGGGTCAGGTGGCGAGCCGGCGTGTGACCGGTGACTACCGCATCAAGCCCGCCGTCGAGGAGGCAGGCGCTACTTATCTCGACCAGGGCCTGGTGGTCGATCACAACCTGGTCACATCCCAATCGGACAGGAACCTGGACCATTTTGTCGAGGCCATCGCGTTTCTGCTCCAGCCGGCAACCACTCTTCGCTGAAGAAAGCCGCGCAGCCGTTGCGGACCCCGCAACCCGGCCGCCATCGCGGTGAGGGATCTCCACTATCAGAGTTCTTCGCGATAATGCCGTATATGTGAACATGTCCGCGAAAAAAATACTCGTCGTCGACGATGAAGCCAGCGTGCGCAAGCTGGTGCGTTCATATCTGGAGCGCGACGGGTTCAGCGTGGTCGAGGCAGCCGACGGCGTCAGGGCGCTTGAAACCGCCCGCCGGGAACATCCGGCGCTGGTGATCCTGGACCTGATGCTGCCGGAAGTGGAGGGGCTTGAGGTCTGCCGCATCCTGCGCGGCGAATCCGATGTTTTCGTGTTGATGCTGACGGCCAAGACGGAGGAAACGGACAAACTGGTGGGACTGGGACTCGGCGCTGATGATTACCTGACCAAGCCGTTCAGCCCCCGGGAACTGGTGGCGCGGGTAAAGGCGATCCTGCGCCGTGCCGCTCCGGCGCAGGCTGCGGAGTCGGGGGCTGCGCTGACGGTGGGACCGATAACACTCGATGAGGCGCGTCGCGAGGCAGCCGTGGCGGGCAGACAGGTGGAGTTGACTGCCCGGGAGTTCGATATCCTGGCGCAGCTGATGAAGCGTCCAGGCATGGTCTTTACCCGCGAACATCTTCTGGAGCAGGTGTGGGGCTATAATTTTTTCGGCGATCCGCGGGTGGTCGACGTGCACGTTGCCAAGCTGAGGAAAAAGGTCGAGCCGGATCACACAAATCCTGAGTTTATCAAGACGGTTCGTGGGATCGGCTACAAGCTGGATGTGGAAAAAGCAACATGAATGGAAGTCAGATCCAGATAAAATGGAAGCTGCTACTGACTTACCTGGCGGTGGTGGCCGTGTGCATCGCCATGACCGCGGCGATCACGCGCGAGCTGACCATCAGCGATTACAGCCAGCATCTGTCCGAGATGGCGCGGTCGGGCATGGGCGGGATGATGGACAGCAGCATGATGACCTCACTGGAGCAGACATTTCGCGACGCGCTCAACTTCTCCCTGATCTGGGGTGGACTGGCGGCAGCAGGTGTGGCGGTGATCCTCAGCTTCGTGATCTCGCGGCGCATCACCAGTCCGATCCATAACATGGCCGCGGTCACGGAAAAGATCGCCGAGGGCGATTACAGTCAGCGGGTCAAGGTCAAGAACCGCGACGAGATCGGCAGCCTGGCGGAGAGTCTCAACTGCATGGCCGGCCGGCTGCAGGAATCGCAGCGCATGCGCCGGGAGATGATGGCCAATATCGCCCACGAGCTGCGTACGCCGCTTACCAGCATCTCTGGTTATATGGAAGGGCTTGCCGACGGCGTGGTGCCGGCATCGCCGGAGATCTATAACCTCGTCCACAGCGAAGCGGCACGGCTCAGCCGTCTGGTTGACGATCTGCAGAGATTATCCAGGGCCGAGTCGGGCGGTGAGAAGCTCGATATCATTGAGCTGCCCACGGGGGAGGCGCTCACGCGTGCCAGCCGGAAACTGGAGCCGCAACTCGGTG
>JAJYLK010000026.1 GCA_021787775.1 Actinomycetes bacterium
TACCAGCGCCGCCTTGTACATCAGCCGCCAGGGCCGCAGCGCCAGCAGTCCCAGCGCCAGGGTCAGGTACCAGGGCTGGAACCAGAAAAGCGCCAGCGGCGCCAGGAAGGCGATGCCCGCCGCAGCCGACAGCAGGCCGTCGGCGTCTTTTACCCCGAAGACATGCCAGAAGGTGAAGCCGACCAGTAAAGCCACCAGCGACAGCTGCACGATCGTGTTGGAGAGTGACAGCTGCAGATGCCCGGCGGCGACATCCCTGAGCATGCCGGCTATGGTGAAGTTTGTCTTCTGTCCCACGGTAATCAGATAGTTGAAGGTGTCACGCCCTTCCCACAGGGGCGCATATGAGACCACCGCGGGCAGCACCGCGGCTGCCACCGCACCTATGCCCATAAACACGCGCCTGCCGAAAGACTTTTGCCTGCGGATGGCCAAGGCGATGTAGACAAGGAGGATCGGCAGCGCGATGAACTTGACCAGCGTCGCCAGCATGATGAAGAAGGCTCCCGCCAGCAGGCGATTTTCCACGTAACAAAGGATGCCCAGCAGCACGAAAGTGAGCATGAAGATGTCGTTGTGCGCGTTGGCGACCACCAGCGTGAGGATGAACGGGTTCCAGCCGTAAAAGAGCATGGCTTTTTTCTCCAGCCCCGGGCGCAGGCGGGCGGTGATCATACCGATGAGGGCGATGTTCGCCAGATTCAGGCTGATGAAGAAGGATTTGAACACGATGATGTTGGTGCCGATGCTGTTGCCCGAGAGCCAGGCCAGCGCTCCGGTGGTGTAGACGTGCAGCGGACCGTAGACCGAGCCGGTGTTGACCCAGCCGCCCATCGAGAAGAAAGGATCCTGCGGGAAGTAGGTGGCCGGCACTACGAGGGGATTCTCTCCATAAAGGGCGAAGATGCGTCCATGCCTGATATAATCAAAGATGTCTGTTGACAAGAGGAAAGGAGTTGCCAGCATCACCAGGTGGAAGACGACCGTGATCCCGAAGATATAATAGGTCATCCGGTCGTTGCGCCAGGGACGATGGCGTTCTGGCTGAAGCACGCCGCCCGCGTCATCCGGTAAAGTGGCCACTGCCTTCAGGCTGAGGAAATACATACCGAAGAGCAGCAGGGCATTGATGCCGATCAGCAGATACAGCAGGTAATAGTTCTCCAGGTCGAAGCCTCCGTCCGGCAACGCCATGTAGGGAGGAAAGTGACTGAAGTCGCCACCGGGGATGAACAGCGGCAGGATGGCGAACACCATGTAGGAAAGGAGGCTGACGCCGCCCGCGGTGACGATGACCGTAACGGGATTGCGATGCTTGCCGCTCCAGACCTCATTGAGCTTTTGCAATAAATGTTTTGGATACTTCATGATTACGGGCGGGTAATTACCGGGCAAAACCGGGAGCGCTGCCCGGGAAGGATATTCTTTCTGGCCGCAATATCCTATAGAAAGAAGTTTGAATGCTCAAGAAGCCTCCTGGGTGCAGGCGGAAACGCTTCCGTACCACGCCCTGCCAGGTGTTCATGATAACCTGTTCCTCCGGCGGCCAAACACCGGCCACCGGCCGGTGAAGAAAGGTCAGGGATAGACAGCGATGCAGCGTCAGGACAGAGGCGTCAGAATATTCCGCTCGGACTGGGTGCTGCCGATCTCGGCAGAGCCGATCCGCGACGGCGCTGTGGCCGTGCAGGGAGACACGATCGCTGGCATCGGTCCCGCTGACGGTGTTGTCGCCGCGTATCCGGGTGCGGAGATAGTCGAGTTTCACCACGCGATCCTGCTGCCGGGCTTCGTCAACTGTCACAGTCATCTGGAATACGCGGTCTTCCGCGGGCTGATCGACAACCTGGACTTCGGCCGCTGGCTGCTGGAGTTCATCGATTATCAGCGGCGGCTGTCCGCCGGAGACTACGCGGTCAGCTCGCGCCTTGGAGTCTCGGAATGTGTGAGCTCGGGCATCACGACCGTCGCCGACTCGATGTATTCAGGCACGAGTATCGACGCGATCAAGCAGGCAGGCGTGCGGGCGATCGTCTATCAGGAAGCATTCGGCATGGACGACAGCCGGCTGCCGGAGACGATGGCCTCCCTGGCGATGGCTATTGATAAACTCGACGAGCAGCAGGACGAACTGGTCGAGATCGGGATATTCCCCCACTCCACCTACACCGTCAGCGCGCGCATGTTCCGTGCCGTGGCCGAGCTCGCCCGCGAGCGCGGCAAGAGATTCGCCAGCCACCTGGCCGAGAGCAAGGACGAGTCATCATATATCCGCTCCGGCTCCGGAGTCCTGGCGATGGATCTGCGCGAAAAGGTGGGCTGGGAAAACATCATGCGGGAGCCGTTCGGCGTCACGCCGGTGAAGTATCTGCAGCAGTGGGATGTCTATGGCCCCGATTTCATCGCCGTGCACTGTGTGCGCGTCAGCGGGAGGGATATAGAGATTCTTGCGGGCAGCGACGTCGCCATCGCCCACTGTCCCAAGAGCAACGCCAAGCTCGGTTGCGGCATCGCGCCGCTGCCCGAGTTCCTCAGGGCCGGCATCCGTGTCGGGTTCGGCACCGACAGCCCGGCCAGCAGCAACATCATGGACATGTTCGGCGAGATGCGCACCGCCATCTTTCTGCACCGCGGTGTTTCCCGCAGCGCGGCGGCGCTCGGCGCCGAGCAGTGCGTGCGGATCGCCACGCTGGGAGGCGCCAGGGCGCTGGGGATGGAAGGCCGCATTGGATCGCTTGAAGCCGGCAAGCAGGCCGACCTGATCGCCGTCGACATGGAGTACAGTCATTTCACGCCGATCCATGACCCGTACTCGGCGCTGGTTTATGGCGCGAATCAGGAAGATGTCTTTTTCGCGATGGTCGCCGGCCGGACCATATATGACAAAAAAGTGCTGCTGACAATGGACGAAGAGAAGACCTTCGTCGAGGCCAGAGCGGTGAAGGAAAAGCTCTGGGGGTAGGCCCGGCGCGGTTCAGGTCGCGGCTTCGTCCAGTTCCATGATACCAAAAGTATTACCTTCGGTATCGTTGGCGTAAGTCATGTAGCCGATGCCGGGCACGGCTGTTTTCGGCATAAGCACCTGGCCGCCGGCCGACGTGATCCTCTCGATGAATTCATCGACTGACGGGACGGAGATGGTGTTGACCACAGAGCTGCCGCCCCCCTGCCAGCTGCCGCGCTTGAGGATGGCGCCGTTGATGCCATCCTCGCTGTCCGGCCCGGCTTCCGCGAGCCAGTAGTCGACCGGCCCTCCCAGTTCCATGATCTTCCAGTCGAATACCTGACTGTAAAATGCCACGGCCCGCTCCGGCTCATCGGCGGGAATCTCAAAATGGATCACCTTCGCCATCGTCATCCTCCCTGCGATCGACAATAATCGTGCTTCGGATCGACCAACCTTGCCGCCAGCAGAACCGCGGCGGAACCGTCAAAAGCGGCTTCCGCGGCAGTCCGCGCCGGACGACAAACATGGAGATTAATCTGACGGTTATCCATGATAGTATTCACACCATGGTTCCGGCCGGCCCGGAATTATTGACAGGGAGGCCGCAGTTGAAACCAGCCGATTGCTGCCGGCCGGGGTTTTGACTCTTCTGGCGGCGGGCAATTCAGGGCAAAGGAGGAATGGACGTGCGTATCGGAATCGCCGCCGACCATGGCGGCCTTGAGTTGAAAAACAGGCTGGCAGCCGAGCTCGGCGAGCTGGGCTTTGATGTAGTGGACTTCGGCGCCGCTGAGCGCGATCCGGCGGACGACTACCCCGATTACATCTTCCCGCTGGCAAAAGCGGTGGCGGCGGACGAGGTCGAGCGCGGCATCGCCATCTGCGGCAGCGGGGTCGGCGCCTGCGTGGCCGCCAACAAGATCGGCGGCGTCAGGGCGGCGCTGATCACCGACCCGTTCTCCGCCCACCAGGGTGTCGAGGATGACGACATGAATCTGATCTGCCTTGGAGGGCGCGTCACAGGGCATGCGCTTGCTCTGGAGCTGGTGCGGATCTTCCTCTCGGCGCGTTTCAAAGGAGAAGAGCGTTTCCGCCGCCGGCTGAAGAAGGTCGAAGCGGTGGAACGCGGGAGCTGAAATCCGGCGACCACCCTTCATCCCGCTGCTTTTTCAGCTATAATATTTCAAGTCTGATTCCTTCAGTATTTTCTCTTGATCTATGCTTCTTGACCGTAAAAAGATAAATCGCATTTCGCGCTGGTTCGCCATCGCGCTGGCGGCCATATTCGCTCTTAGCGGCATCTTCCTGGGAGTCGGCTCGAAGGTGGGCGGCAACATCTTCGCGGGCTGTGCCCAGAGCACGCCCAGCGCCAATTCGCAAAGCTCTGTCAGTGACCGCGAGAGTTACTTCCTGACCCAGCTCAAGCAGAATCCGAAGGACACCGACGCCATGCTGCAGCTGGCGAACCTGTATGCCGGCGATGGCGTCAAGCGGTATCAGGACGCCATCACCTGGTTCAACAATTATCTGCAGATCGTGCCCAACAGCGCCGATGTGCGGCTGAGGATGGGCAGCATCTACATGACCAACCTCAACGATCCCGCTTCGGCCGTGAAGGTCCTCACCGACGCGACCAGGATAGACCCCGCCAATGCTGACGCATATTTGCAGCTGGGGCTGGCGGCAAAAGCAGCGCTCCAGAACCAGGTTGCCATCCAGGCCTGGAACAAGTATCTGCAACTGCAGCCGAACGGCAGCTATGCCGCTGACATCAAGAATCAGATCAATCAGCTGGAGCATCCGGCCTCGTCTAACACCGGCACAACCGGTACCTCCACCGCTCCGGCGGCTTCAGCTCCGGCCGCTCCGGCTGCGCCGGCGCCCTGACCCGCGACGTCTTTCCCGCTACGCCCGCACGCGCCAGACTTTTTTGCGCGCTGAATGATGCCCACCGGCTGGCGGATGACCCTCATCCTCTTCATCCGCTGCTCCGTGCCAGGCATTCGTTTGCGCCGCCTTGTCACCCAGGGCATCATCATCAGGGCATTACAATCTTCCGCCGCTTGTGCTATAAAGCTTATTTGCGTCCCGGCGTCAGGCGGGGGCTAAAGCTTTTCCTGCTGATGACGACGCAGTTGCATGTTTAAAAAACCGGCCCTGGCGGCGATTAAGAAGAATCGTTCTGCCGGCGATATCCGGGAGCAGAACCAATATGGAACTCATAGTCACGGAAAAAAACACAGCCGCCAAGAAGATCGCCGACATCCTTGGCAAAGGCAAGGTCAAGGCGGCCTCATATTATAAGGTGCCGATCTACACCTTCAGCAACGCCGGCGGCCAGGAATTCACCTGCATCGGGCTCAAGGGCCACATCCTGCAACTGGAATATCCACCGGAGTACGCCGACTGGCGCAAGGTCGAACCGCGCGCGCTGATCGACGCCGAGCTGATCAAGGCGCCCTCGGCCAGGGCGGTAGTCAACGCGCTGAAGAAATCAGCGAAAGAGGCGGACCGGATCATCATCGCCACCGACTACGACCGCGAAGGGGAGCTGATCGGCCTCGAAGCGCTCAGTCAGGCGCTGGAGGCCAATCCGGGGCTGTCTGATCAGGTGCGGCGGGCGCGCTACTCGGCGCTGACGGCGGAAGAGATCCACCAGGCTTTTGAGAATACGGTCGAACTGTCCGTGCCGCTGGCCAAGGCCGGCGAGGCGCGCCAGGACATCGACCTGATCTGGGGCGCGACGCTGACCCGCTATATCTCCCTGGCCACGTCGCGGCTGGGAAACCAGTTCCTCTCCGTGGGCCGCGTTCAGAGCCCGACGCTCAAGCTGATCGTGGAACGCGAGATGGAGCGGCGCGCTTTCATACCGGAGCCATACTGGCAGCTGTTTGCCGATCTCGACTCCGTCGAGGGGCCGTTCCGGGCCCGGCACAAGACCGAGCGCTTCCAGGACAAGGCGGCCGCGCAGGCCGCGCTTGACAACGCCGCCGCGGCGGCGACCGGGTCGGTCACCGGCGTGAAGTCGACGCGCAAGAAGCTGCAGCCGCCGGCGCCGTTTAACACCACCGCTTACACCAAGGCGGCCACTTCGCTGGGATTCTCCGCCGCTCGTGCCATCCGTCTGGCAGAAGATCTCTATCTCGGGGGCTACATCAGCTACCCGCGCACCGACAACACGGTTTATCCCCGGTCGCTGGACCTGAGGGAGATCCTCACCGAGCTGACCGGCAGCAAGGAACTGAAGCCGCATGCCGAAACGTTGCTTGGGCGCGACCAGCTGACGCCCACCCGGGGCAAGAAAGAGACCACTGACCATCCGCCGATCTATCCGGTAGGCGTGCCGCGGGCCGGAGAGATCGACGACGCCCAATGGAAAGTCTGGTTCCTGGTGGCCCGCCGTTTTCTGGCGACGCTCGGCGACGAGGCCGTCTCAGAGAGCAACCGCATCGACCTGGCGATCAACAGCGAACCTTTCATGCTGTCAGGCTCGCGGGTGGTCGAGGAGGGCTGGCTCGCCTATTATCCGTATTCGCGCAGCAAGGACGAGGAGATCCCCAAGCTGGAGGAGGGCCAGGAGGTGCAGGTGGTCAGCGTCTTCCAGGAAGAGAAGATAACGCAGCCGCCCGGGCGTTATGGACAGGGCCGGCTGATCGAGCTGATGGAGATGAACGGCCTGGGCACCAAGGCGACCAGGCACAGCATCCTGCAAACACTTTACGACCGGGGTTATATCCGCAACACCCCCACCGAGCCGACCGAGACCGGCATCTCGATGGTAAAGGCGCTTGACACCTATGCCAACCTGATCACCAAGCCGGAGATGACAGCCGAGCTGGAGAAGGACATGAGCGCCATCGCCGAGGAGTCGATGACCAAGGAAGAGGTCGTCGAGCGCTCACGGGCGCTGCTGCACAAGGCTTACGAGATGATGGAGCAGCACAAGGAAGAGCTGGCCGGCGAGATAGTCAAGGGCATCCAGGAAGACAAGCTGATCGGGGAGTGCCCCAATTGCGGCAAACAGCTGAAGATCATCCGTTCCAAGAAGACAAAGAAGCGTTTCGTCGGCTGCGAGGGCTACCCCGAGTGCTCGACCACTTTCCCGCTGCCGCAGCGGGGCAATATCATGCCCACCTTCAAGACCTGCCCCGAATGCGGCTCTCCCAGGATCAAGGTGCTTACCCGCGGGCGGCGGCCGTGGGAGCTGTGCATCGATCCGGATTGCTCCACCAAGGAAGAGTACCGGGCAAAACAGGCGGCCAAGAAACAGAAAGCCTCCTAGGCCCCCCTGCGGATGTTTTTCATCACTTTCGAGGGCATTGACCAGAGCGGCAAATCCACTCAGCTTAAGCTGCTGGCCGGCGCCATGAAGCAGGCCGGGCTTTCGGTGTTCACGGTACGCGAACCAGGCGGGACGCCGCTGGGTGAATCGCTCCGCGAGCTGCTGCTGGGACCGGAGCATGCGGGAATGGACCCCTGGACCGAGGCGCTGCTTTATGCTGCCGCCCGGGCACAGCTGGTCAAGGACGTGATCAGGCCCGCTTTAATGCAGGGAAAGATCGTGCTATCGGACCGCTTCATCGATTCCTCGCTGGTCTATCAGGGGATGGCGCGGGACCTGGGGGTGGAGCGCATCCTCGACCTGAATCGTGGTGCCACCGGCGGCCTCATGCCCGACCTCACCTTCGTCTTTCATCTCGAAGTGGACGCTTCGCGGGAGCGGCTGGCAAACCGGGGCAGCGCCGAGGACCGGATCGAGGGCGAGCCGATGGAGTTCCACAGAAGGGTGGAAGCGGGTTATCGCCGGCTGGAGGAGATGTATCCGGCGCGGGTGGCCGGCATCGACGCCGGCCGCGGCATCGACGAGATTCACGCCGATGTGGTGCGCGAGTGCCGCGAGCGGCTAGGTCTCGAGATCTGACCGGCCGCCGGGCCTGTCTGGCCGGGTTTCGGGATCCGCACCGGCCCGGTGTCCACCTCCCCATGCCGGCCCGCGCAGTGATATCCTAAGTAAGGATAACTGGATTTCCCGGGGCAAGCCCGCTGCCGTTTCACAAGCCTTTCCACAAGATAAAATCGATGACGTCTGATACCCAAAATCCCCGATTCGACCTGATCGGCCAGCCGCACCCGGCGCGGCTGCTCGAGGCTGCTCTCCGGAGCGGGCCCAGCCACGCCTACCTTTTCGCCGGCCCGGCGGGTGTGGGCAAGCGCAGCGCCGCGCGCCAGTTCGCCGCGGCGCTTTGCTGCCAGGACGATGGCTGCGGCGTCTGTCCCGGCTGCGTGAAAGCCGCAAGGGGGCGTCATCCTGACATCGTCACCATCGAGCCGGCGGGATCCGTCATTATGGTCGATCAGATCCGCGGTATCAACCGGTCGCTCAACCTCCGGCCGCATGAGAGCCGGGCGCGGGTGTTCATTATCAACGATGCCGGGTCGCTCGGCGCCGAGGGCGCCAATGCTTTTCTCAAATCGCTCGAAGAGCCGCCGCCGTTCGTCTACTTCCTGCTGGTTGCGTCCCGTCCGGACCGGGTGCTGCCCACGATCGCATCCCGCTGCCAGCTGGTCCGGTTCGGGCAGATAGCAGCCGCGGAGATGGAGGAATACCTCATGGGCCGGTGCCATGTCTCGGCCACGATGGCCGGGGCAGCGGCGCGCGTGTGCGGCGGCAACCTGGAGCTGGCCGAATCCCTGCTGCTCGATGCGGAGCTGGCGGCCCGCCGTGAGCGTTATCTTGGCATCGCTGGCGCCCTTTGCCGCGGCGCGTGGGAAGGCGGCGCCGCCGGGATGGCGGCCGAGATCGAAGCGGCCGCGAGCCGGATAGGCGAAGCGGCCGGGGCGGCGGCCGGGGAGAGCGTTCCCGAGGGATTTGAGGCGGCAACCTCCAAAACCCGCAAGCAGGAAGCGCACCGCCGGGCGGGGGCGGCACAGAAACGGGAGCTTGTCCTGGCGCTTGGCATTCTCGCCAGCTGGTTTCGTGACATGCTCGTCACCGCCGCGGGCGCGAGCGGCGCGATTCTCAATACGGATTACGAGAATGAACTCGAGGACCTGGCGCTGCCATCCCGCATCGATAGCTACCGCCAGGCGCTTGCCGCAGTGGAAAATGCCCGCAAGAAACTAGGCTATAATATTGATTTGGGCCTGATTTTGCAGGCCATGTTTTATGAACTGATGGAGGTTTTATAGTGCCGGAACTGGTTGAAATCGTGTTCCGGAGCGGAGGAAAAGTCTACTCCTTCGATCCCGCCGGTCTGCAGCTGAACACCGGTGACCAGGTAGTCGTACGCACCAGCCGCGGCATCGAACTGGGCAAGGTCGTGGTCGCTAACCACGACGTGTCCGAG